>CANJOX010000141.1 GCA_947475795.1 Gemmatimonadota bacterium | reverse complement strand
TTGGTCAGCGTGGCGCCGAAGTCGCTCTCCGCCGGATTGATCGCATCGTAGAACGCGATGTTGGCGCCCTGCGCCTCGAGGTACCGCTTGGTCGACTCGGCCAGCCCGAGCGCGAACCCGGAGTTGTCATGCACGAGGGCGACTTTCCTCAGCCCCAGCTGCTGCGTGATGAACGTGGCCGCGAAGAGGCCCTGCCGTTCATCGAGAAAGCAGACGCGGAAGAAGTTCTGGTAGCCCTTGGTGGTCAGGCGGGTGGCCGTGGAGGCGGGCGTGACGTGCAGGATACCGGCGCGATTGTAGGTGGCCGACGCCGGTTCGGTGGCGCCCGAGTTCCAGGCCCCGATCACGGCGATCACCTTCTTCGCCACCAGCCGATCAGCCACGAGCGCCGACTCCTGCGCGTCGCCTTTGTCGTCTTCGATCACGAGCCGGATCGTCCGTCCGTTGATGCCACCGGCGGCATTGGTCTGATCCACCAGCATGCTCACGGCATTCCGGTACCCGATCCCTTCCGCCGCGTATTCACCCGTCATCGGCCCCTGCAGCCCAAGCATGATCACAGTGTCGCCGTCCGGTGCCGCGACGGAAGAACAGCCCACGAGGGCGAGCGGCAGCGCAACCCGCGCGCGGGACCACGCGCGGGACAGGGACCAACGGTTCATCGCTATACTCCGAATATGTGTGTGACCGGGCGCTTGGCCGGGCCGAGCCTCGCAGCCTACGGGACGTCGGGTGACGCCGCAAGCGCAGCGTCGCAGCGCGCAGCGCGCGGTGCGCGGTGCGCCCTAGAACTTCCGGTTGTATCCCACCCGGATCACCTGCGTTTCGGCGTAATCCGTGCTCACCATACGGAAATCCGTGCCGCGGATCGTTCGCCGCAGCTGCATGGTGTTCAGGAGATCGGTCGCGTTCACCACCAGTTCGCCGCGCCCCTGTTGCACGCTTTTCTTCGCGCCCAGATCAAGCGCGTAACGGCTGTCGATACGCCCTTGCGGCAGCAAATCGGGCGCGAGGTACAGCTGCGAGAGCTGCGCCTGCCACCCGCGCGGCAGCGTCATCACCGCGTTCACCTTGACGGTGCCCGA
The DNA here is from genome assembly GCA_947475795.1 of Gemmatimonadota bacterium. Next base: position 6,990 of record CANJOX010000141.1, on the reverse strand, counting down.
CGTGAGCTGCGCGCGCGCCGCCTCGTATCGCACCGGCACCGGATATTGATTCACGACCGCGAAGGCGTGGACCGTCTTCCGGTACACGGTCGCGTTGGCGCTGAGCGATAGCGCGGGGGACACGGCGTGCTGCCACACCAGCTCGGAGCCCGTACTCACGCTGCGTCCCGCATTCTGGAACACGTGGTACAGCAGCACACTGCCCGGCGCCTGCGTGGCGATCCGCGTGATGGTGCCGTCCACGATGCGGTGATACGCCGCCACGTACACGCTCCCCTTCGATCCGCTGGTCTTGTACCCCGCCTCGGCGGACGTGGCGTACTGCGGTTGCAGGCCGGGGTTGCCCACCTTGATCAGTTCCGGCTCGTCGTACTTGGGGAAAATCCGGATATCCACTTCGTTCGGCCGGTCCACGCGCCGGTTGAAGAACAGCGACAGCTTGCTGGTGTCGTCGAACTTGTAGGCGGCCCGGATGTTCGGGAACGGCTGCAGGTAGCGATAGCCGTCGCTCGCGTAGGTATTGTGCTCGGGATTCACGTCGTAGTCCACGCGCACCCCTTCCAGGCGGATGCCGCCCTCGAGCTCGACGTGCTGGCTCTCGAACACGTACGTGCCGTAGAGCGCCGGAATGGCTTCGCGGTATGTAGCCCAGCCCCCCGCCCCGGTGTCGATCGCGGACCGCGGCCCCGCGAAGAATTGCATGTTGACCGGGATCGAGCGGTAGCGCCCCTTGAAGCCGGCCTCCACGCGCCCCTGCCGCAGCGGCTTGATGTAGTCCGCGTTGAGATCCACCACATGCTCGTCGGAGAGCAGTGCGAAGGCATCGGTGCCGACGAACGTCGGCAGCGTGTTGGTGAACGTGTACCGCTCGTCTTCGCGGTGGAACGAATAGTTCGCGGTGAGCGCGAGGGTGTGGCCCGGCTGCGCGAAACGATGGGTGGCCACGGCGCTGCCGAAGGCGGTGTACTTGACTTCGTCCTCGAGGAACTGCCACAGCCGCGTCCGATTTTGCAGCGATCCGGTGAAGTACGGATTGTCCCCGTTATCCAGGATTTTTTCGCGGTTGAACAGCCCCGATACGCTCACGCTGTTGTGGGCGTCGACCGCGTGGTCCATCCCGGCGCTCAGCGTGGCATAGTCGGTGCGCCGGTTCCGCTTGACCTGCTGCACGATCACCGTGCCGTCGTCGTAGGTGCGCGTGGCCAGTTCGTTCTTGTTCAGCGTGGGCGCATAGAGCCAGTCCCCCTGCAGAAACGCGTTCGTGGCGCCGTGCCGGTAGTTCACCGACAGCGACGGATTGAACTTCGGCGTGCCCCGGAATTGCGGGCGGATGGTCGGCAGGTTCTCCTGCTTCACCCACAGCGCGCCGGCACCGCCCATTACCCCGACCTTGCCGTTGAACCCCTGCTGCTCCTGCTTCCGGAACACCAGGTTGATAATCCCGGCGCTCGCGTTGGCGTCGAATTTTGCCGACGGGTTGTTGATGACCTCGATGCGCTCCAGCGCCGACGCCGGCAGGTTGTCCAAGCCGCTCTGGGAGCCGAAGCCGGTCAACGCCGTCTGCTTGCCGTCAATGAGCACCACGACCTTGTCGCTGCCGCGCACCTGCACCGTGCCGTCCTGTCCCACGGTCACGCCCGGCACCGTGGACATCGCCTGCAGCACGGAACCGCCCGCTTGACTGATGTTGTCGGCCACGGTGAACGTCTTCCGGTCCATGGCACGCGACACCCCCTCGGCAGTGGCCGTGACCACGACGTCGCCGAGGGTTTGTGCGTCCGCGCGCATCAGCAACGCCCCGAGATCGAGAAAGGCACTCAGTTCGCCGATCACGACGCGCTGGCGGATGGGCTGGTAGCCGATCGACCGGACCACCAGCACGTAGCGGCCCTTCACGAGCCCGCTGAACGTGAACGCGCCGGTCTCGTTCGTGAGCCGACCCGCCACGAACGCGCTGTCCTGCTCGGCGAGCAGCTGCAGATTGAGAAACGGCAGCCCCGTTCTGGTGCGGGCGTCCTGCACCGTCCCGGACAGCGTCACCCGGCCAACAGGAGACTGCGCCGAGCTGGCCGTCGCGAGCACCAGCGACAACAGGAGCATGACAAGGACTCGCAACATCGAGGCGCCGGCGACAGGGGGGATGGACAGTGCATGACGTGGTCACGTCACGATCTCGTACGCCGCAACATCCGCTGCGTGCACGAGCCACACAACGGGGATGCCGCGCGCGTTCCCGCACGCGCGGCGGCCGAGTAGTATCCCACAGCCCCCGTGCCACTGTCCTCTCTCTCCGCCTCCGCGCCACCGCGCGACGATGCCCGTGCGCTGGCGCTGATCGCGCGTGACGGCCGGACCGCCACGGCGTTTCGGGCGCTTGGCCCCGGCGTCGAGCACTGGTTTCTCACCGACGGGCAGGGCGATCGCGGCGTGGTGGCGTATCAGCGCATCCGGGGGGCGCTGGTGGCGGCGGGCGAACCGGTGGCGGCCCCGCCCGACGTGGCGGCCGTGGCGCAGGCGTTCGTGCACTTCGCGTCCGCGCAGCAGTGCCGTGCGAGTTTTTTCGCCACCGGACACGAGCTGGCGGCATCGCCGGGGTTTCGCGGGGTGATGCTGGGCGAGCAGCCGGTGTGGGATCCACGCCGCTGGGCCGGGGATCGCGCACGGCACCGATCGCTGCGCGAGCAGCTGCGTCGCGCGCGCGCCAAGGGTGTGTCCGTGCAGGCCCTCGATGCCCACACCATGGGCGAGCCGGCGTGTCGCGCCGCGGTGGCGCAGCTGATCGCGCGCTGGCTGGCGGCGCGACCGATGGCGCGCCTGCGCTTTCTGGTGGAGGTCGACCCCTATGCGGCGCTGTCCCAGCGCCGGACCTTCGTGGCCACGCGTGACGGTGTGCTGGTGGCCCTGTTGTCGCTGGCCCCGGTGCCGGCCCGCGGTGGATGGCTCTTCGAGCATCTGCTGCGCGACCCCGAGGCGCCCAACGGCAGCGCCGAGCTGCTGGTCGATCACGCCATGGAGACGTTGGCTGTGGAGGGCGTGCCGTGGGTGACGCTGGGGCTCGCGCCGCTGGCCGGACCGGTGCGGGGATGGCTGCGCACCGTGCGACGCTGGTCGCGTCCGCTGTTCAACTTCGACGGCCTCGCGGCGTTCAAGCGGAAGCTGCGCCCGCAGCGGTGGGAACCGATCTACCTCACTGTGCCCATCGGGCAATCGGGGGGGCGCGCCATGCTCGACGGATTGCGGGCGTTCGCCGGCGGGCCGTTGTGGCGCTTCGGGGCGCGGACGCTACGGCGCAAGCGCGGCCGGGGGCCGTGAGCCGTGGGCCGTGAGCGGGAACCGGAGCAGACATGCTGTCCCGCGCCTCCGTGACGGCGCGGCACCCTTCACGCCGGATGTCTCGAATCACACATTGGGATCGTGGCTGGGCTGCGTCACGCCGGCCCGGCGTGACGCCGACGCCGTGCGCCACCCCCATGGCGTGTCCTCCAACACCGCGCCCAATGCATCCCGCCGCCACCAGCATCACCACCTTCGGGCTCTACGCGGTCGCCACCGGCATCGGCCTCACCCTCGTGCCCGACCTCGTGCTAGCGCCGCTGGGCATTCCGGCCCCCACCGAGATCTGGATCCGGATGGTCGGGGCGCTGGCCGTTCCCCTGGGCTACTACTACTGGGCGTGTGGGCGCGCGAACGCGGTGGCGTTTTTCCACGCCAGCGTCCGCGGGCGCATCGTCTTCGCGGCGCTGCTCGCGCTGCTGGTGGCCGGCTTCGCGGCCCCCGTACAGCTGCTGCTCTTCGCGGGCATCGACCTTGCCGGTGCGGCATGGACGGCGTACGGTCTGCGCGCGGCCACGCGCGCGGGGAGCGGGACCCCCGCGTAACGGCCAGGCGCCACCGGACGCGAGGCTGGCGCCCCATTTGCCCCACGCGTGTGCCGGCCCCATCATAAGTCAGCCCGCCCGCGTATCTCAGTGCACCCGGCACGCGCGCCGGCACCACCCCCTTCCAATTCTCCATCGACGGCCGCCCCCCAGCCGTCCCCCGGGAGCCCTTCGTGAGCGTGTTTCGTCGTCTCCTCCTCGGCCTCGCGGCATGCGCCGCCAGTTCGCTCGAGGCCCAGCAGTCGTCCCGCACGCAGCCGGTTACCGGCCTGCGCGACAACACCACGGGTTACCACGCCCTCGTGGGCGCGCGCGTCGTCACCGCCCCCGGGCAGGTGCTGACCAACGCCACCGTCGTGGTCCGCAACGGACTCATCACGGCCGTCGGCGCCGGGATGACCCCGCCCGCCGGTGCGCGCGTGTGGGACCTCAAGGGTCTCACCGTCTATCCGGGCTTCATCGACGCCTCCGCCGACCTGGGCGGTGACGCGCCCCCGCAGGGCGGCGACGTCGGCCCCACGCACTGGAATCCGCAGGTGCGCGCGTGGTTCAGCACCACGTCCAATCTCAAGGACGACTCCACGCGCCGCGTCGCCCTCCGCTCCCTCGGCTTCGGCACCGCCCTCGCCGTGCCGCGTCAGGGGATCTTCCGCGGCACCGCGTCGGTGCTCAACCTCGGTGACGAAGGCGTGCGCGATCGCGTGCTGCGCCCCGACCTCGCGCAGTCCATCGGCTTCCAGCGCTCCTTCGCGCTGGGCGGCATGTACCCCAACTCCGCCATGGGCACCATCGCCCTCATGAAGCAGACCTTCATGGATGCCGAGTGGTACATCCGCGCCTGGGGCGCCTACGAAACCAGCGGACGCTCGCTGCTCCCCCCCGAGACCAGCGAGGCGCTCGCCGCCCTCGGCAAGGCCGTGCAGGGTAAGCAGCCGGTGCTGTTCGAGACCACCAGCGAAGAGGACTACCTCCGCGCGTACAAGCTGGCCGGTGACTACAAGCTCACGCCGTGGTTCCGTGGCAGCGGGCAGGAATACCGCCTGATCGACGTGCTCAAGGGGCGCCCGCAGCCGCTGGTGGTCCCGCTCACCTTCCCCGACGCCCCCAACGTGTCGAGCCCGGAAGCGGCCTCCAATGTGTCGCTGGCCGACCTCCGTCACTGGTATCTGGCCCCCACCAACCCAGCGCAGCTCGCCGCGGCCGGCGTGCCGTTCGCCATCACCGCCGACGGACTCTCGTCGCTCGCCGAGTTCCTCCCGAATCTCCGCATCGCCGTCGCCCGCGGCCTCGCCCCCGACAAGGCGCTCGCCGCACTCACCACGGTGCCCGCCACCTGGCTGGGCATCGAGAAGACGCACGGCACCATCGCCATCGGCAAGGCCGCCAATCTGGTGATCACCGAAGGCGACCTGTTCACCGAGGAATCGGCGGTGCGCGACGTGTGGGTGAAGGGCACGCACTACGCCGTCTCGCGGCCGCCGCAGGTGGATCCGCGCGGCACGTGGGCCATCACCTCCGACGACGCCGGCACCTTCAAGAACGCGACGCTGCGACTGGAAGGACCGCTGAATCGTATTCGTGGCACCGTCGAAGTGGCCGGACGTCGCGCCGTGCCGCTCACGTCGGTCCGCGTGATCGCCGAGACCGGCCGCCTCGAGGCGACGTTCGCCGGCGAACCGCTCGGCCAGGAAGGCGCCATGCTGCTGTCCGGCTCCGTGCGTGACGCGGAGTTCTTCGGCTGGCTGTCGCTCCCCAACGGCACCGACGCGAAGTACCGCGGTACGCGCACCGAAGGGTACGAAGGCCCCGCGCGCGGCACGATTGCCGTGAAGGTGCCCAAGATCGACCTGCCGTTCATCCGGCCGTCCATGGAGTTCGGCCGCGCGGCGGCACCGGTGCAGCCGGCCACCGTGTTGGTGCGCAACGCCACGGTGTGGACGCAGGGACCGCAGGGTCGCCTCGAGAACGCCGACCTGCTGGTGCAGGCGGGCAAGATCGTGAAGGTGGGGCAGAAGCTCAGCGCCCCCGCCGGCGCCGTGATCATCGACGCCACCGGCAAGCACGTCACGCCGGGGCTCATCGATCCGCACACGCACTCGGGCGTGAGCGCGGTGAATGAATCCGGCTTCGCGATCGTCCCCGAAGTGCAGATGGGCGATGTGGTCACGCACAACAACATCTGGTTCTACCGCCAGCTCGCCGGCGGTCTCACCACCACCATGATCAAGCACGGCTCGGCCAACCCCATCGGTGGCGAGAACGTGTTCGTGAAGACGCGGTGGGGTTCGCTCCCCGACGAGTACAAGATCGTGGGCGCGCCGCGCACGGTGAAGTTCGCGCTGGGTGAAAACCCGAAGCGCAGCCCCACGCGCTATCCCAATACGCGCATGGGCGTGCAGGAAATCATCCGCGACCATTTCCTCGCCGCGCGCGACTACGAGAAAGAATGGAAGGCCTGGGAGAAGACGAAGACCGGCATTCCGCCGCGCAAGGATCTGCGCATGGAAGCCATTCTCGACATTCTCAACCAGAAGCTGCTCGTCTCGTCGCACGGCTATCGCGCCGACGAGTTCCTCGCGCTCGTGCGCCTCGCGGAAGAATTCGGGTTCCGCATCCAGACGCTCCAGCACGGCGTGGAAGCGTACAAGATCGCCAGTGAACTCAAGAAGTCGGGCGTGGCGGCGGTGGTGTGGAGCGACTGGGGCGCCTTCAAGCTCGAGGCGTACGACGCCACGTCGTACAACGCGCGCCTGCTCATGGAGGCCGGCGTGGTCACGTCACTGCACTCCGACGACGCCGAAATCTCGACGCGCATGAACTGGGAAGCGGGCAAGCTGCTCCGCTCGGGTGTGGACGAAGTCATGGCGCTGTCCACGGTGACGAACCAGTCGGCGAAGGCGATCGCGATCGACAGCAAAGTCGGCTCGCTCGAAGGCGGCAAGGATGCCGACTTCGTGATCTGGAACGGCAACCCGCTGTCGCAGTTCACCAAGGCCGAGCAGACGTGGGTGGACGGCCGGAAGTACTTCTCGCTCGACGAAGACAAGGTGCTGCGCGAGGACGTCGCCAAGCAGCGCGCCCAGCTCATTCAGGCCGTGCTCGCGGCCGGCGG
>CANJOX010000140.1 GCA_947475795.1 Gemmatimonadota bacterium | reverse complement strand
GGCCGGCCCCGCCGCCGCGTCGGTGTAGCCGCCCATCGCAGCGGCGGTCGGCGCGGCAATCGTGACGGCCGCAAGGTTGCTGGTGCTGATGCTCGCCAGGTACGGCACGGTGGCCGATACCGAGTGATTTACCGAGCACCCGGCGGTGTTGAAGGCGGTGGTCGTACTCTGTCCACCGCAGTTGGTCTGGGCCTGCACCGTGACGGCGCAGCACAGGGCCGCAGCCGCGACAATGGCTTGCGCAAAGCGCTTCATACGATGACCTGGAACGGGGACCGGGGGAACGACGTGAATGAGCTATCGGCGGGGGACGCTTGAGCGCCCCCCGTGCGAGTCGTCGTTACGGCGCGGTCAGCGTGTACGTCACCTGGGCGCTGTACGAACCCGGGAGGTCCTTCGCCCAGGAGTAGGCCACGCGGTAGCGCGTCACCACATTCTGCGAGGCCGTGGCGGCCGAACCCGCCGTCGCCAGCACGCGGCTGCTGCTCATCGGCGTCCAATCGGTGCCCGACGCCGTGTTCGAGATCTCGAGGTCAGCGCTCGACTTCGTGTAACTGACATTCTGGGTCGTGACCTCAGCGAACCCGGTCGTCGTCGCCGTCAGCGTCCACACGAAATTGGCCTTGATGTTGAGCGTCGGGCCGGACACGGCGGTCGAGTAGCCACCCATGTTGGTTACCGTCGCGGCCGGAAGAATCGCCGACGAGATGTCCTTGTTGATCACGGCGAGGTACGGCACCGTTGCCGTGAGGCCCGTCGTGACGGCGCACTGCATGCCCAACTGCGTGGACTCGTTGCAGTTTTCCTGAGCCCGCAGGGAGCCGGCGGACACCACCATCGCGGCAGCAACAAGGGCGATCTTTGAAATACGCATGGTCGAACGACTCCGTCGAAATTTGGGTGAGAATCGGATCAAGTCCGGCGTTGGACTTGTTGCACACGCCCAGTGCGAGAAGCTTGCCATATGGTCGAGTCCGTTCAACATGATGGTTGTTTCATGTTGATAAATCCCTGTTGGAGAACGATTTACCGGTTTCCGGTACATGGTGTAATTTTCATGGCACGGTTCTTGTACCTGTGGCAGCGATAGCACACAGTGTGGACATGAGCCCACGTTCATGTGCACAGGTCCGTTGCCGATCCCCCCGCTGGGCCGTCTCTGGCACGTGCCCAGCCCCCGTCGTTCGCTCCTCGTCGCCCTGCTCACCGCTGCCACCGCGGCGGTCGCCGGCTGCGTCGCCACCACCGACCCGGAACCGGCGGGCACCGTGCCCATCGCCGGCACCTGGAGCTACACCGGCCTCCAGTCGGGCTCACCGCTGCAGCTCACGGGGGCCGTGGACGTCGTCAGCCGCTCCACCGTCAGCTTTATCGGAAGCGCCGACCTCATAGAAGGCGCGGGCGGCGCGGCCCAGCGACGCCTCACCGGCCCGGTCGCCGGACGCTTCACCCAAGGGGCGGTCGTGGAGTTTGACCTCACGCTCGGGGTCCTCCTGCGTCGCCACGTCGCCCGCCTCGTCGCTGATACGATCGCGGGGAGCTGGTTCGAACTCGCCGGGACCGACGCCGCCATTGGCGCCACCGGCAGCTTCCGGGCCGTGCGCCGCCGCTAGCGGCGCACCATCCGTCGGCCAACCGCACGGCAACCGGTCCGCACGCCGCCGGTTAGAGCCCCAGCCCCAGCTGCGCGCTCGGCGCCCGCCATCCGGATTCACCGGTCGCCGCGACCGGAGCCAACGGCCCCCCCTGCGACGCAGCGTGTAACGCCGCCCGCATCCACCCGGCGCGGTGGAGGGCCTCGCGCGTCCGGGCAATCGCCATCGCCGGCGCATTGTTGGTTTCGCTCAAGTGGGCGAGCAGCACCCCGCGCAGCCCGGGGTGCACGCACCCGCTCGCGAACGCCGCCGCCGCCCCGTTCGACAGGTGCCCCAGCCCCCCGCTGATTCGCTGCTTCAGCGACCACGGATAGGGGCCGCGGGCCAGCATCTGCTCGTCGTGATTCGACTCCACCACCAGCAGGTCGAGACGCTCGAACGCCACCGGTAACGTCTCCGGCACGCGCCCCACATCCATCGCGATCCCCACTCGCGCGCCACTGCGCACATCCGTCACCACCAGCGCGCGGCAGTCGCGCGCGTCGTGCGGCACCGGGGTCGTCTCGACGGCGAAGCCGCCCACGGCGGTCGCCCCACCTTCCGCAAAGGCCTGCCACGCGGCGGGCGGGGCGCCGTCGCGCTGGTCGAGCCCGGCGATGGTCCCGGCCGACGCATACCCCGGCCATCCCCACCGGGCCCGCGCCGCGGCCGCCCCGCTCGCGTGATCGGTGTGCTCGTGCGTCAGCAGCAGGGCCCCGATCTCTTCGGGTCGCCGCCCCGCCAGCGCCAGACGCTTCGTCAGCGAGCGCACCCCGAACCCCGCATCAACGAGCAGGGCCCCCTCGGTGCCGTCCACCAGGATCGCGTTCCCGCGGCTTCCACTCCCCAGCACCGTTACCCGCAGCACGCCGCCCTCGGCGCGCGCATCAGCGTCGCGGTCAGCGTCGTGGCCAGCGGGCGTCGGCCTCGCTGGTCCGGTAGATCGCGTGCCACCAGCGGCCGGCGCTCTCGCTCAGCGTCACCGCACGCCGCGCCATCATGCGCGTGGCGGTCTGCACAAACTTCCCGCCGTCAAAGGCGTCGTACGGGGCCCGCCCGCCCCACGCGAACGGGGGCACCGCCTTGGGGGGCATGGCATCGAACACGTTGGCACCCGCGCCCAGCACGCACCCGGTGGTCAGGCGCAACCCGATGCCGGTTTTCACGTGATCGCCGAACAGCGTGCCCAAAAACTGGAGCCCGGTGTCACGCACCCCGTCCGGCGTCCACAACGCCACGGTGCCGTACGTGTTCTTCAGATTGCTCGTGATCGTCCCGGCGCCCAGGTTCACCCAGCGCCCCAGCACCGAGTGCCCCACGAAGCCGTCGTGCCCCTTGTTGGCATGCCCCACGAGAATCGTCGTCGACAGCTCGCCGTGCACCCGGCACTGGTCGCCGATCGAGGAGCACGCAATCCGGTCGGTCGTGACCACGCTGTCGCACCCGATGTAGCAGGGGCCGATCACGCGCGTGAAGGCCTGCACCTGCGCGCCCCGCCGCACCAGCACTGGCCCCGCGCTCGTATCGAACACGCTCATCGGCTCGATAAACGCGCCCGCCTCCACGTACAGCGCGTGCGCTCCTGTCACATACGGTGACGCCCCGCCGGGGCCCGGCGCCGCCGCGGCCGTGATGGTCGTGGTGGACAGGCTGGCCGCGATCGCCGGGATATCGGCCAGCAGTACGCTCGGCAATGTGCGGATCAGATCCCATACCTCGTCGATCCACACCCCGTCCAGCGCGACCGTGCCACCCGCCGTCGCTCCCTCAGCGTCAAGCGGATCACTCGCGTCGTCGGTCAGCGCCGCCAGAATCGCCTCGTCGGTGGCCGCCGGCAGCGCCACCGCGAGCCGCCGCGCGGCCACGCGGCCGCCCACCGTAATGGTCGACGCCGCACTCGTCACCGTCCACGCGTCGGCGGCCAGCAGGGGCAGGGCACGGCTGTTCACGATCCACGTCCCCGGCGCCAGCGCTCCCCCGTTCACGCACGGCGGCGCCTCGAATTCAGCGAAGCCGTCCAGATGGGGCGCCGCCACGAACCCCACCGCCTCGGCGCCGAGTACCCGCTCCCAGCGCTCACGGGTCAGCAGCGCCCCCGCGCGCATCTCACTGAACGGCCGGCTCGTCGCGAACGGTTCGAAGCGCCGCGCCGCATGGTCGTCCACCAACACGATCACGAGCCGCGCACCTCGGCCGGCAGTGCATCGAGCAGCGTCTTCAGGTCGGCCGCCTTCTCGCGCGTCGTGACCATCACCAGCCCTTCGCGCGCCACCACCACGAGGTCGTCCACGCCGTACAGCACCACCTGCGTGCCCTCCGCGTGCACCACGTTGCCCGCCGCCTGCAGCGCAAACACTGGACCCAGCACGGCGTTGTTCTGCGCGTCGCGCGCGCGCACCCGATGCAGCGCCGCCCACGTCCCCACATCGTCCCACCCGAAGGCGCCGGCCAGTACGAGCACGCGCTCGCTGCGCTCCAGCACGCCCACGTCGATCGCCACCGGTGTCACCGCCGCAAAGAACGCCGTGAGGTCATCCCCCGCGGCGTCCAGCGCCGGCTGGACCTCCGGCGTGTGCGTGCGGATCTCCGCCAGCAGGTCCCCCACGCGCCACGCGAAAATCCCCGAGTTCCACAAGAATCCGTCGTCCACCATCTGCGCCGCACGCGCGCGGTCGGGCTTCTCCACGAACCGCGCCACGTGGCGCACCCCCGTGCGGACCTCCGCCCCGGGCTGGATGTACCCGAATCCGGGATCGGGCCGGGACGGGACCACCCCCACGGTCACCAGCGCCCGCTCGTCGACGGCCACCCGCGCCGCCGCCAGCAGCGTCTCCTGAAAGCCCGGCACGTCCCCGATCGACCAGTCGGCGTGCACGCAGATCATCACCGCGTCGCTCCCGGCCCGGTCGGCAATCACGCGCGCGGCCCACGCCAGCGCCGCGCACGTCCCCGCCGGCCGCGGCTCGGCGATCACGTTCTCGGGCGGCAAATCAGGCGCGAGCGCCAGGACGGCCGCGCGCAGCGACGCATTCGTCAGCACGAGCGTCTGCGCCATCGGGGCCAGCGGCCGCATGCGATCGAGCGTGTCGCGCAGCATCGGCGCATCGCTCACCAGCGGCAACAGCTGCTTGGGACGCTCCGGCGTCGACAACGGCCAGAATCGCGAGCCCACACCACCGGCCAGCACCACATTCCAACAATTCATGAAACAACCGGCGGTAACAGGGTTCCGGTAAAACCGCGCACACGCTCCAGAAGCCGTCGCGGACTGAAGGGCTTGGTCATGATCTCGGACACGCCGAGGGATTCGGCTTCGCGCAGCTGCGCATCCTGCCCCGCTGCCGTGAGGACGATGCAGGGCAGGTGACGCCACCGCCCGTCGCCCCGCAGGCTGCGCAGGATGTCGGTGCCGGACATCCCCGGCAGCATCAGATCCAGCACGACCAGCGCCACCTCCGGATTGGCCTCGAGCTGCGTCAGCGCCTCCGGCCCATGCTCGGCCAGCAGCACGCGGAAGCCCGCCTGTTCCAGCCGGGTTTGGATGATGCGCCCGATGTGCGGCTCGTCGTCCACCACCAGCACGGTGACACCGACGGCCGGGTCCTGAGGCAGCGGCTCTTCGGTCGCGCGGCTCAGACGATCGACGCGATGTGCGCCCGGTGCCGGCGCAGGTCGTACAGTAACGCGCCCAGATCGCCCGCGGGACGGAGCAGCACGAGCAGGTAGGCATCAGGGGACAGCGAGGTCACCACCACCGCGCCCGCGCTGCAATCCAGCACCATCAACCCGACCTCGCCGCGCCCGGCCGCCAGCGCCATCTCGGCCGCCGCCAACGCCATCGGCGGCACGTAGGCCGCCAGCCCCTCGGCGTCGAAACCCTTCTCCGTGGCGCCGTCGATCAGCAGGCCGTCGCGGCCCAGGACAACGGCGGCATCCACCCCGTCGCGGCGGCGCAGTGCACTGACAAGATCACGAATGGTGGCCATCGGAGTACGCTCGTCCTTGATAGGAGGGAAGTCAAGCGAGGACGATCGACGGGCGGCTCAGGCCACGGGGCCCCGAATCGCGCGCGCCACCGCTTGCCCGGACACCAGTGGGGCGGTAACCTCCACATCCGTACCACCACCAGGGGAATCCCACTGCTCGCACGCATCTTCGGCGCGCCTCGAGTCGCTCGGCGCGCCATGTCGTTTTCGGCCCTCACCGTCACAGCCCTCGCCGTCGCCGCCTGTAGCGACACGAACAGCCTGTTGTCGGCGGCCGCCTTCGAGAACTCGTCCCGCACCTTCAGTGTTTACGCCCTGAGCGGTACGTCATCGGTGCTGCCGGCCGCGTATCAGTTCACCGCGGAATTGCTGGCCCGCCCGCAGGTGCTTTCGAACGGCAGCGTCAACTTCGACGTCGCCTTCGACCTCACCGCCGACAACAAGGTGAAACTGCTCCCCGTCCGCGCCGTCGTACCCCTTCCGCCGGGTGGGGCGCCGTCGGTTGGGATGCTGCGTTCCAGCACCGCCTACAGCGTGCTCGAGCGCGCCCCCGAAAAGGGCTATGTGCTCGACTCGACGCTCGTCGTCGGGGTGGGCGAAACCGTCGTGTTGCAGCTTCCCGGCTCGGGGTGCGTGTACGGCGAGCCGTACTACGCCAAGCTGGTGGTCGACAGCATCCTGGTCGCGCAGCGGCGCATCGTGGTCGGCTCGCTCGTGAACCGCAACTGCGGCTTCCGTGCGCTCACCGTCGGTATCCCGAAGAACTGATTTCCGTATGCATGATATCCGGTTGTTGCGCGACCAGCTCGACCATCTCCGCGACGGCATGCGTCGCCGCGGCAAGCTCGCCGAGCTCGCCCCCATGCTCGATCGCGCCGAGGCACTTGAGCGCGAGCGCCGGACCGCCATCACCGAGCTCGAAGCCCGGCAGGCGCGCCGCAACAAGGTCACGCAGGAAGTCGGGCAGCGCCGCAAGGCGGGTGAGGATGCCACCGAACTGATGGCCGAAGGGCGGGCCATCGGCGAGGAGATCGCCGGGCTCGAGCAGCGTCGCACCGATGCCGACGCGGCCGTCCAGCAGATGCTCTACGATCTGCCGAACATCACGCTCCCCGACGTCCCCGAGGGCGACGAGTCCGCCAACACCGTCGTCCGCACGTGGGGCACCCCGCGCGAGCCGGATCCGGCGATCGTTCCCCACTGGGACAAGGGCGAAGCGCTCGGTATGCTCGACCTGGCCCGCGGTGCCAAGATCAGTGGATCCGGCTTCATCGTGTATCGCGGTCGTGGGGCGCGCCTCGTGCGCGCGCTCATGAACATGATGCTCGATATCCACACCGAGGAGCACGGCTACGAGGAAACGTGGGTACCGCTCGTGGTCAACCGGGCGTCCATGACCGGCACGGGCAACTTCCCGAAGTTCGAGGACGACGCCTATGCGGTCACCGCCGACGAACTGTTTCTCATTCCCACGGCCGAAGTCCCGGTCACGAATCTCTATCGGGACGAGATCCTCGACGCGAGCGAGTTGCCCAAGCGCTTCTGTGCCTTCAGCGCCTGCTTCCGTCGCGAGGCCGGCGCCGCCGGCAAGGACACGCGCGGGCTGCTGCGGGTGCACGAGTTCGACAAGGTTGAACTCGTGCGCTACGCCAATCCCGAGACCTCGCTGCAGGAACTGGAGCTCCTCACCGGTCAGGCCGAGACCATTCTGCAGCGCCTCGAGCTGCCGTATCGCGTTGTGCTGCTGGCCGCCGGGGACACCGGTTTCTCCAGCGCGAAAACGTACGATCTCGAGGTCTTCGCGCCCGGCGTCGGGAAGTGGCTCGAAGTCTCGAGCTGCAGCCTGTTCACCGATTTTCAGGCGCGCCGTTCCAACATCCGCTTCCGCCCCGCCCCGGGGGAAAAGCCGAAGCTCGTGCACACGCTCAACGGTTCCGCGCTCGCGTTCTCGCGCGTGATTGCGAGTCTGCTCGAACACCATCAGCAGCCGGACGGTTCGGTCCGGATTCCCGAGGCGCTCCAGCCGTACCTCGGCCGCACCGAACTGCGCTGAGTACGGCCGCCCATGCGTCGCCGCCGCTGGCCCGTCGTTGTCATGGTGCTCGGCGTGCTGGCGCTGCTCACATGGTACGTGCTCTATACGCAGCACGTCGTCACCCAGCTGCGGGCGGCGGCCGCCTCGCAGGGGCAGATGTACTCGCGCGTCTTCCGCGCGCTGCAGGACACCAGTGCCACGCAGGATCCCACCGTCACGCTGCTCGAGCTGTCGCAGCAGATCCGTGAATCGGGACTTCCGCTCGTCATCACCGATCCCGACGGGCGGATCTCCGCCGCCGCCAATCTGCCGTTCGACGAGCCGCTCGGCGGCGCACGCACCCGGGCGTTTGTGCGCGAACTCGATCGCCGCAATGCGCCGATCGTGGAGCCTGGCGTCGGCGGGGTGCACTACGGGGACAGCCCGATCGTGCGCGGCCTCCAGGTCATT
>CANJOX010000139.1 GCA_947475795.1 Gemmatimonadota bacterium | reverse complement strand
CGCCGCGCGTCGCATCTGGGCGCGCCATCTCAAGGAGCGGTTCGGTGCGAAGAATCCGCGCTCATGGATGATGCGCTTCCATTCGCAGACGGCCGGTGTCACGCTGACCGCGCAGCAGCCCACCAACAACGTCGTCCGCGTGGCCTATCAGGCGCTGGCGGCCGTGCTGGGTGGCACGCAGTCGCTCCACACCAATTCCATGGACGAGACGCTGTCGCTGCCGACTGAGGAAGCGGTGCAGGTCGCGTTGCGTACGCAGCAGATCCTGGCGTACGAAACCGGTGTGCCGAACGTGATGGACCCGCTCGGCGGTTCGTACTACGTGGAGGCCCTGACCGATCAGATGGAGCGGGAGGCCGAAGCGCTGTTCGCGCAGATCGACGAATTCGGCGGGGTGGTGAAGGGCCTCGAGGAAGGCTGGTTCCAGAAGAAGATCGCCGAGAGCGCCGCGCGTCAGCAGTGGGAGATCGAGCAGCGACGCAAGCTCGTCGTCGGTGTCAATGAGTTTGTCACTGACGAGCCCGAGCTCACCATTCCGATTCTGCGGATCGGTGCGTACGCCGAGACGGAGCAGCGCGAGCGGCTGGCGGCGCTGCGCGCCTCGCGGGACAACGCGGTCGTGACGGAGCGCCTCGATGCCCTCCGGAATGCAGCACGGGGCACCGAAAACGTGGTGCCCCGCATCCTCGACTGCGCGCGCGCCTATTGCACCTTGTACGAAATACGCGCCGCACTGGAAGACGTGTTCGGCGCGTATCGGGAACCGGTGTTCTTCTAGACCGGTCCGCTATTCGAGCAGCAGGCGCTCCATCGCCGCCAGGTCGCGCAGAAACGTGGCGGCCTGGATGCCGCTCATGCGGCTCGGGTCGAACTGGCTCGATCCCGAGTGCTTGAGCAGCAGCGTCTTACGCGGGGCCGTCACGGCGTCGCTCCAGTCGATGATCTTCATGGACCACTCCGGAAAGTCACGGGTGGAGATCTCGTCGACCAGCAGGATCTGGCAGCGGGTATGGCGTGGATCGATGGCAATTTCGTGGTACAGCTTGTTCACCGCGGACCGCTCGCCTTCCAGCGCCTGCAGGAACTGTCCGGATCCGTAGCAGAGCATACCCGTGATGGCCTGCTCGTTGTTGGACGCCTCGGCGCGGGCCATGAGGGACACGAAGTCGGCGTAGCGCAGCCCGTCGATGGCTTCGCTGGCATAGATCAGACGGATGGTATGCAAGGCTCCTCCGGAGCACACGTCGATGGCGGTCGCGCAGTCCGCCCCCCGGCGGCGGGGGCGCGCGACTTGTGCGGAATCGCAGGGGCATCTAGCGTGTCGGGATGAAGACGACCAGTCCCTGGTGGACGACACATTTCGACGCGCAGTACCTCCACGAGTACGAACCCCTCTTCAATCTCGCTGCGGATCGCCGGGAAGTCTCGCGTCTGCTCGAGATTCTGGAATTGCCGGCCGGGGCGCGGGTGCTCGATTGCCCCTGCGGACAGGGCCGTCATGCCCACTTGCTGGCCGAAGCCGGCTTCAACGTGGACGGTCTGGATTACTCGGAGCCGCTGCTCGAGGTCGCCCGCCGGCGCGGGAGCGGCCGGACCCTGCGGTACACGCAGGGGGACATGCGCGCGCTGCCCGCCAAGTGGACGGGGCGATTTGACGCCGTCGTCAACCTGTTTACCTCATTCGGCTTTTTTGATAGCCCCGCCGACGACCGGAAAGTGCTGGCGCAGTTTGCGCGCGTGCTCAAGCCCGGGGGGGTCCTCATCTGGCACGGCGGCAGTCGCGACGGTGTCATGGCGCGCTTCCTGTCGCGCGACTGGTGGAGCACGGCGGACGGCACCGTCTTCGGGCAGGAGCGCCGGTTTGATCCGCTGTCCGGCTTTCTCGAGATTACGTCCACGTGGCGTGGCCCGGGTGGCGAGGGCGAGCGCACCCACCGCATCCGGCTGTACAGCGCCTCCGAGTTGGCCTCGCGGATGCAGGAAGTCGGCCTGGTGGTCGAGCAGGCGTTCGATGCTTGGACTGAGCGTCCGCTCACAAGGAAATCCAGCGAAATGCTGCTGGTGGCGCGTAAGGACGGGTGAGTAACTTCCCCTACCGCCGCGCGGCATCCTCGCTGCGGCGGTACCCGACTCCCGGGAATCTCCCGTTCGTCCTCCGATGACCCGACCCATTCGCGTGCTCGTGGCCAAGCCCGGCCTCGACGGCCATGATCGCGGCGCCAAGGTAGTGGCCGCCGCGCTCCGTGACGCCGGCATGGAAGTGATCTATACTGGCCTGCATCAAACCCCCGAGATGATCGCCACGGCCGCGATTCAGGAGGACGTCGACGTCGTCGGCCTCTCGATCCTGAGTGGCGCCCACATGACGCTGTTCCCTCGCGTCCGTGACCTGCTCGTGGACGCCGGACGCGACGACATCCTGCTCACCGGCGGGGGCATCATCCCCAAAGAAGACATGGATGCCCTCCAGCAACGTGGCGTGGCGCGGTTGTTCGGCCCCGGCACGAGCACGCAGGATCTGGTGGATTACATCCGCGCGTGGTTTGCGGCCCGCCCGCAGCAGGACGCGTGAGCGGCCGCCTGCGCCAACTCGCCGCCGATGTCCGCGCGCTGGAAGCCCGGCTCCGGCTCGGTGGCGGACCCGACAAGATCGAACGGCAGCACAAGCAGGGGAAACTCACCGCGCGAGAGCGGGTCGAGCGTCTGGCTGATCCCGGCACCCCGTTCCTTGAGGTCGGATTGCTGGTTGCGCATGACCGCTACGATGGTCAGGCACCAGCGGCCGGCGTCATCACCGGCATCGCCATCGTGGATGGCCGTGAGGTGGTCGTGGTGGCCAACGACGCCACGGTCAAAGCCGGCTCGTGGTGGCCGGAGACGATCACGAAAATCCTGCGCGCGCAGGAAGTCGCCATGCGCTGCCGGATCCCGATCATCTATCTCGTGGATTCCGCCGGCGTGAACCTCCCGTATCAAGGGGGCGTGTTCCCCGGGCAGTACGGCGCCGCGCGGATTTTCTACTACAACTCCATCATGCGTCGCTACCTGCGGATCCCGCAGTTCTCGGCGGTCATGGGGCAGTGCGTCGCCGGCGGGGCCTATCTCCCGGCGCTCAGCGACGTGATTCTGATGGTCAAGGGCACGTCGTTCATGGGACTCGGCGGCCCGAACCTCGTGAAGGGGGCCACCGGCCAGTCGGTGGACGGGGAAACACTCGGCGGCGCCATCACGCACACGGAAGTCTCCGGGGTTGCGCACTACGCCCTCGACGATGACGCCCAGTGCCTCGACAAGCTGCGCGAACTCGTGGCGCGCCTGCCGCAGCCGGTGCGCCGCATACCGGCCACGTACCGGCCGCCGGCCGAACCGCCATCCACGCTGTACGACGTGCTCCCTGCCGATCATCGGATGTCGTACGACATGCACACGGTGCTCAAGGCCGTGCTTGATGATGGCGTGATCGATGAGTTCCAGCCGAACCTCGCCAAGGAGATGATCTGCGGCGATGCGCGGATTGAAGGGATTCCGGTGGGGATCGTGGCCAACCAGCGCGGCCTCATCAAGGGACGTGCCGGGG
Organism: Gemmatimonadota bacterium; assembly: GCA_947475795.1. Next base: position 4,592 of record CANJOX010000139.1, on the reverse strand, counting down.
AGCGCCCGCGCTTCGGCGGCATCATCTACGCCGAGAGTGCGGAGAAAGTCGCGTACTTCATCGAACGGTGCGACCGTCAGGGCATTCCCATCGTCTTCGTGCAGGACGTGTCCGGATTCATGGTGGGTCCCGATGCCGAGCATGAGGGGATCATCCGCGCCGGTGCACGTTTCGTGGAGGCCATGGCCTGCGCGCGCGTCCCTAAGATCGTGCTCACGGTCAATCACGCGAGCGGCGCCGGGTACTACGCGATGGCGGGGCAGGGCTTCGATCCCGACTTCATCCTGAGCTGGCCCACCGGTCGGATGGCGGTAATGGAGGGTGAGGCCGCCGTCGGTGCGGTGCATGGCCCCACGCTCGACGCCGCCAAGAAGGCGGGGGGCGAACCCTCGCCGGAGGTGCTCGAGTCGGCCGCCCAGATGCGGGCTGACTACGAAGAGCAACTCGACGCACGTTACGCCGCCGCACGCGGCTTCGTCGATGCGATCTGCTATCCCGAAGACACCCGCACGATGCTGGCGCTTGCGCTGCGTGCGGCGGCCCAGAATCCCGGTCCGCATCTTGGTGCTTTCGTTCTGCCCCCCATGCCGACCTACGGCGCGCCGGTTCCCGGCACGGAGTATTGATGTCCGATTCATCGCGCGTGGTACGCGTGGCCAGCGGTCAGGGCTTCTGGGGCGACTGGCTCGAAGCGCCGCGCCGCCAAGTGGAGGGCGGTCAGGTGGATTACCTGATGCTCGACTATCTCGCCGAAGTCACGATGTCCATTCTGCAGAAGCAGAAGGAACGCGACCCACGGATGGGATACGCGCGTGACTTCATCGGGGCGATGGAGAGTGTCTTTCCAGCCGTGGCCGACCGTGGGGTGAAGGTGATCGCCAATGCTGGCGGCGTGAATCCCGTGGCCTGTGCCGAGGCCTTGCTCGAGGCGGCCTCGAAGCACGGCGTGCGCGGCAAGATCCGCATCGGCGTGGTGACGGGCGACGACATCCTCGCGCGTCTCGACGAACTCATGGCAGACGGCCACGAGCTCAAGAACATGGACACCGGGGCGCCGCTGTCGACCATCCGCGACCGGGTGATGTCGGCCAACGCCTACATCGGGTCCGAGCCGATCGTGGAGGCGCTGGCACTCGGCGCGAATGTCGTCGTAATCGGCCGCAGCACCGATACCGCGCTCACCATGGCCCCGTTGCGGCACGAGTTTGGCTGGGCGGCCGACGACTGGGACAAGATGGCGTCGGGCATCATCGCCGGGCACATCCTCGAATGCGGCGCGCAGTCCTCCGGTGGCAACTGCATGCACGAGTGGCGCACGATTCCCGATATGGCCAATGTCGGGTATCCCATCGCCGAGGCCTCCGAAGACGGAACGTTCGTGATTACGAAGCACGTCGGCACGGGTGGGCGTGTGAGCGTCCCCAGTGTGACGGAGCAGTTGGTCTACGAAATGGGCGATCCGCACGCCTACATCACGCCCGATGTGGTCGCCGACTTCACGAGCATCCAGCTCGCGCCCGACGGCGAGAACCGCGTGCGTGTGCACGGCATCACCGGTGGTCCGCCGACACCGTTTCTCAAGGTGTCGATCGCGTATCGCGCGGGCTACAAGGCCGTTGGTTCGCTCGTGTACTCGTGGCCCGACGCCATGGAAAAGGCGCAGATGGCGGACCGCATTCTGCGCGAGCGTCTCGACAACCTCGGCCTCAAGTTCGATCAGGTACTCACCGAGTTCGTCGGCGCGACATCGACGCACGGCGCGTTGGCCGGCGACGGACATGACGCACCAGAAGTGATGTTCCGTATCGGCGTGCGCGGTGAGAATCGCGCCGACATCGAGCGCTTTACGCGCGAGATCGTGCCGCTGGTGTTGAACGGGCCGCCCAGCGTGACCGGCTTCGCCGGTGGACGCCCCAAGGTTGAAGAGATCGTGGCCTACTGGCCTGCGCTGCTCGACAAGCGAGCTGTGTCCACCGCCGTTCGCATCGTGGAGTAACGGGCATGCGCATTCGCTTACTTGATATCGCCCATGCCCGCAGCGGCGACAAAGGTGACACCGCCAACGTCGGCGTCATCGCTCTCAGGCCCGCGTGGTATCCGGTCCTCGTGACGTACGTCACCAGCGACCGGGTCGCGCAGCATTTCGCCGGTCAGATCCATGGTGGCGTTGACCGGTTTGAACTCCCCAATCTTCACGCCCTCAACTTTCTGTTGCACGGCGCGCTTGATGGTGGGGGCACCCTCTCGCTCAAGACCGATGCCCAGGGCAAGGTGTATTCGACAGCCTTGCTGCGTATGGTGATCGACGTGCCGGACGACGAGGCCACCGCCGCCGGACTCCCCGCCTTCCGATGATCGCTCTGCGGATCGCCCTGATCGGGGCGGGGGTGATGGCCTTTATTTTCGCCCTGCGCACCGGCACGGACTGGGTGCGCTGGGTGGGCATCGCCTGTCTGGCCGGGGCGCTGCTGCTCCGTCTGGTGGAGCGGCTGCGGAAGTCGTAATCGGGTTGGGTGGCGTGATTCGTGGCGTCCGGCTGCCGGATGCCGGGTTGGCGGTCATGACCGTGTGTAGATTCCCTGTATGTCACGCCAACCCGTTCCCGAATTGCTCGCCCCGGCCGGCACCCTTGATGCCGTCCGTGCCGCCGTCGCCAATGGCGCCAACGCGGTGTATCTGGGGGCGTCGATGTACAATGCCCGCGATGAGGGGGCGCAGCTCTCGCTCGATGAGCTGGCGCTGGCCTGCGCGGTGGCCCATGCGCGCGGCGCGCGGGTGTATCTCACGTTCAACGTGCTGATCAAGCCGGACGAGCTCGAAGAGGCGCTTACGTATCTGGGCGCCTGTATCGACCGGGGGATCGACGCTGCGATCGTGCAGGATCTCGGCGTCGTGCGGCTCATTCAGCAGGTGTATCCGCAGCTTGAGGTTCACGGCTCCACGCAGATGACGGTGCACGATGCCACCGGTGCCCGCGTGATGCAGCGCCTCGGCGTCGAGCGCGTGGTGCTGGCACGCGAGAATACGCTCGAAGACATCCGCGCGATCCGCGAGGCGGTGCCGGGGCTCGGGCTCGAAACGTTCGTGCACGGTGCCCTGTGCATTTCGTACTCAGGGCAGTGCTTCATGTCCGGGATGATCAGCGAGCGGTCGGCGAATCGTGGCTCCTGCGCGCAGTCGTGCCGCAAGGATTACACACTTACCGACGACGCATCGGGGGCGACGCTCGATAGCGGCTACCTGATCTCGGCGAAGGATCTCGCCGCCCACGATCATCTCGCGCAGTTGGCGGAGCTTGGCATCGGCTGCCTCAAGGTCGAGGGACGCAAGAAGAAGCCCGAGTACGTCGCCACGGTGACCAAGGCCTATCGCGGCTGGCTCGACGCACTGGCGCGCGGTGAGCGCGCCCTCGCTCCGTCCATCGACGAAGTCGAGCCGCTGGTCCAGATCTTCAGCCGTGGCAACACCGGGGGCATGTACGGGGGCCGCGCCGGGCGTGAGTACATCACCCGGACGCAGCCCGACAATCGTGGATTGCCGATCGGCACTGTGGTGGGACTCGAGGGCACTGACCTGATCGTCGAGACCACGCATGTCGTTGCGGTCGGTGATGGGCTCGGCTTCGAAGCACCCGAGTTGACGTCGTCGGCCACGATGGGGGGCACGGTGCAGGGTGTGCGCGCCGTGTGGACGCGGAACGGGACGCATCGGCAGGTCGTGACGGTCCGCCTCAGCCAGCCGCGAGCGAAGGTCCCCGCCGGATGGCGCGTCGTGCGCACGAGTGACGCCACGCTGCTGCAACAGGCGCAGGAATCGTTCGCGAAGGTGGCCGTTCCCGAGCGCGTCGGCGCGATGCGCGTCGATGTGCGGGTGTTCGGCCACAGCGGTGGTCCGCTCAAGACAATCTGGACGTGCGGCGACATGGAACTCACCGTGCGTGGTGACGTGCCGCTCAGCGTTGCCAGCAAGCGTTCGCTCGATGTCCCGCAGTTGCGTGAGCAGCTGGGGCGGCTCGGCGGTACGGCCTTCAAGCTGGGAACCGTCGACGTGGCGGCGCTCGGCGACGGCTTGTTCCTCCCGGTGAGCGAGCTCAATCGGATTCGACAGGATGCCGTCGCCCAGCTCGAGGAGCAGCTTGGCTGGGCGCGCCAGAGCGATGAGGCCGTGCGGAGCGCCCGCATCACGGAGGTCGTTGGGCACATCGCGTCCGCGGCCCCCTCCACGAACACCGATGCCCGGTTCGCGCTGCGCGTCGTTGTGTGCGATGTCGAGACGGCGCGCGAGGCGGCCGCCGCCGGGGCCACGGAAATCGTGCTCGATCCGTTCCTGCGCCATCCCACGCCGCCCCTGGCCCGTGTGGCCGCGTTGCGCGACGAACTTACCGCCGCCGGGATCACCCTGCGTCTGCGCACGCCCACGATCGTGCGTCCGGAAGAACGGCGGCGCCTCGACAAGTGGCTCGCCCTCGACCTGCCGCTGCTCACCGGCCATCTCGGGCTGCTGGCCGAGTACGGCGGAGCCGGACGGGACGTGATCGCCGACTACGCAACGAACGTGTTTAATCAGCACACGGCGGCGTTACTCTTCGAACT
>CANJOX010000138.1 GCA_947475795.1 Gemmatimonadota bacterium | reverse complement strand
TGATCTCGACCATCGCTTCGATGTCGCCGTGCCGCGAGGTGCCGCGACCCAGATACACGCCGTCTTTGTAGGTCGTCTTGGCGGCGGGTTTCGCGGCAGGCGCCGCCGCGGGTGGAGCAGCTGGCGCCGCCGCCGGGGGGGCCGCGGGTGGAGCCGCCGGCGCGGGAGCCGCGCTCGGGGCGGACACCGGTGCCGGCGTCGGAGTCGCCACGGGCGCACTCGGCGCCGATACCGGGGACGTCACCGGCGGCGGTGCGGCGGGTGACGACGATACCGTCGCTGTTGGCGGCAGCCCCGTCTCCGCCGTGGCCACCGGCACCGCGGGCACCGGCACCGCGGCCACCGGTGCCTTCGTCGACGTTGTAACAGCCGCCGGTGTCGTGGCGGTCACCGTCGGCGCCGTCGCTGCGGCGGCCGCAGCCGTGACCGTACCGGCGGGGTCAGGCGCCGATGCCACCACCGACGACGCCGGCATCGCGGGAGCCGTGGTCTCCCCCGATTCCCCAACCGCCGTACGGGCGCCGATCGCACCGGCACCCGCCCGCGACGCACTGCGCGGGCGGCGTTCGGCGCTCTCGGCCGCCATGCGATCGGCCGCCGGCTTGGTCTTGGCGAAGCCGGCCGTGTACACGATCAGCACCGCCGCGGAACCGAGGGCGACCAGGTTATTGCCGCGAGGTGTGGACACGGGAGAAGGCGGGCGCGTCGGAAGGCGAAAGGACAGCGGGGGACGTGCTTATATACGCCCCGGACGCCCGCTCTGCTGCGCCAATCGAGCTCCCGCTCGCCGAGCCGGGGCTGCAGCTGCGCGTCGGGACGTCGGATGCCGATGGCTGGACAACGCTCGAGGTGACCGCGCCCTCGCACCCGGCGACCGTGCTCGAATTCGATCGCGAAGCGATGACGACGGTCGCTGGTGTTCCTGCGATAGCGCTCCGCGTGCTCGCGTAGCGTCGCGCTGCCCTTGCATGGGATCAAGGGGTCAGCGTCGTTGAAAAACTGCAATCAACGACGGTGACCCCTTCACTGGGCGTGAGAGCGATGACAGACACGCCACACACTTGGGGTCACGAGGTACGCACGGCGCGCCGTCTGGTATGTAGGGCGAGGAGAGTCACGAGGCCGATTCCAACGAGCACGTACGCCTGCGGCTCGGGGACGGACGTGCGCGGAATATCCACTCGAAGGACCGCCCCCGGGTTCTCGAAGGTCCCCGCGAACAGCGTTTCGTCATCGACGGCAAACAACTGCCAGACCCCGCTCGGTGCCCCAGACTCGTATGCGGTCCAGCTACTGCCGTCAAAGTGACGGAGCGCCCCGTACTGCCCGCCCACCCACACATCGGTGTCGCTGAAGGCCCAGACGCCCCACAGCGCCCCGGGCGCGCCCGCATCGAGTTGCGTCCAGTCCGCTCCATGTCCGCGGAAGACTTCACCGTTCGAGCCCACCGCCCACCACGACGTACCGCTGTAGTGCACCCGAGAAATACTGACCGTCGGCAGGTTGACCTTCGTGACGGTTGCACCGTTCCAATGGAAGAGCCCGCCCCATCCCCCGAGATACGCGTCGGTCGCGGTACGTCCCCAGATGCTCTCGAATCGGTTCACCTGGTAGCCAGATGCTATGCCCGTGGCGACTTCTTGAAAGCTTGAGCCGTTTTCGCTGAAGAAGAAACGCCCGTCTCCGCCGACGAGAACGCTTCCATCCGTCCCGGCCCAAAGGCCGACCAGCTCGGTATTGGCACTGTAGACCTGCGTCCAACCGCCCCCGTTGTCGCTTCGGTAGAGCGCGCCTGACTGGTATCCGGCTTGCCCAGCGGAATACACGGTACCGGTACCCGTTCCAAAGACGCTGTACCGATTCGCCCCGCCGACTGGCTGGGCGGTCCAGGTGCTCCCGTTGTAGTAGGCGATTCCACCGACTCCGCCGACGGCATAGAGGCTCGACGGGCTCGATCCCCAAATGGATGCAGCGCTGAACGGCATGCCGTCCACGCGAGAAACGGTCTGCGCACGACTGGCCGTAAACGGCATCGCGAGGTGAATTAGCGCCGCGATACCTGCGCTCGGGAAAAGTCCTCTTCGGCCAGCACCGAATGGGCCAGAAGTCATTTGGGGGCTCCTATTGCACGGGGATTGGCGGACGCGGCGGGTGGCCGGTGGGTTGCGAGGCAACCCATGTTCGCGACCAAGCTCATCGACACGCGTCTCAATGCCGTCTCTCGTGTCAGACTGCGAAAGGCCGTTCAGCCTGATTCGGTCCGCTCTCTGGATCTGGTTGGCGAACTGATGGTGGAGTGACGGTGGAGTGACGGTGTCGCTGCATCGTCTCTCCGTCGTCTCTCCTTGTCTTTCGGCTGTTGTTCGCATCTGGCTCACCGCATGACCGACGAAGCTGTTCACGCAGAGCCGTTCCTCAGGACGCTTGGCGATTTCCTGCTGACCGATGGTCGCGACGGCTCTCCATTAATGAAGCGGGGGAAGCCTCTATCCCTGCTCGCCTATTGCATCACGGAGCGACGGCGCCACCACAATCGCGACGCTCTCATTCTCCTACTCTGGGCCGATACGCCGCCGGCACGTGCTCGGCACAACGTACGCCAAGCTCTCTGGAGGCTCCGCCGAGTGGTCGGGGAACGCCTCCTGACGAAGGGCGATCTCGTCACGGGGGTCGCGCCCGAGCTCGTATCCGACCGCGATCTGTTTCTCGAGGCAGAGGCCCGCGGCGATCTCCATGCCGCCCTCGCGCATTATCGTGGCCCGTTCCTATCAGGCGTCTCTCTTCCGGGTGCCGACGAGTTCGAGGACTGGGCAACAGGGGAACGGAGCCGTCTCGAGAAGACCCTGATTCGATTGATCGAGGCGACCGTCATTGCCCGGCTGAACGATTACGAGCCGACTGAAATCCAGCGCGTTGCCGCACAACTGGTTGAACGCGCCCCGGATTCGCTGGACGCCAGGCGACTCGCCGTGGATCTGTTGCTGGCCGGCGGCGATCCGGTACGCGGTCGTCGTGAGTCCGACGCCTTGGAATCGCTCGCACTCGCACAGAACCAGACGCTGTCGCTGGCTATGGTCAACGCCATCAAAAGATCCAGGGCGCAAGAGCCTTCAGCCGACCGTCCGACCGATTCCCCTGCCTCGATCACCCTGAAGCTCGTGGGGCGCGACGAACAGCTGAGCCTCGCGACGAGAGAATGGATGCGAGTGCGCCAGGGGACCTGCCGCGGGATCGTGCTCGAGGGTGAGGCAGGTGTTGGCAAGTCTCGGTTACTGCACAAGATCGCTGAGCACTGTCGCCGACAACGTGCGTCTACGGTGAGTGTCCGCGCGAATCCGGGTGAGCAGTCACTGCCATACAGCTTCGCCGCTTCGCTGGTGGGTGAGCTGGCTGTGCTTCCAGGCGCCGCGGGAGTGAGCACCGAAAGCGCGCTCGAACTCGTGAGGCTGAATCCCGCACTGGCGAGGCAGTTCCATGTCGAGGAAACGCCTGGCCCGCGACACGATGCCCAACGCGGCCTCCGACATCGCGTCCTCGCGGTTGTCGATCTGGTGCAGGCGGTCACCGAGCAGGGCGCAGTTGCTCTGGTCATCGATGATGGCCATTGGATCGACGACGTATCACGACGCCTGCTTCTGCTGGTGCTTGCCCGCGTGCAAGACGTTCCCTTGCTGATGGTCGCCACCACGCGTCCAGGCGCGAATCGGTTGGTGGTTGACGGGGCCACCCACCACCGTCTTCCGCCGCTGAGCCCAACGGATCTCGCAATAGCAATTCGAGGCTCAGGGCTCTGGCCAGAATCGAAGGACGCCGATGCCTTCGTCGCCTACGTCGCACAGGATTGCGATGGCCTACCCCTTACCCTCGTCGAGCGGCTGTCCCTCGCCGTTGATGCGGGAATCGTGCAGTTGCACGATGGTGAGTGGAAATCCGATGATTGGCACGTAGCGATACGAGATCTCACGCTCGACTCCCCGCTGGCGAAACGCCTCTCAGCGTGCTCGGACGAGGAACACCGTCTCCTGCGAGTTCTCGCCGTCGCGGGTACTCCGATTGCCAACGGCATCCTCGTTCCGAGCGTTGCGGATGCGGCGTTGCTCGCGAGGCTCGAGAGCAAGGGGTTCCTCACGTGTACGCAAGGCAGGTGGTCAGCGACACACGATCGCATTGTCGAGGAACTACTCGCGCGGGATAATCAATCCGTGCGCAATGAGGCGCATCGACGACTTGCCGAGGCGCTGTATCGCAGTGGCGAGCATGAGCGAATCGCGGGTGCGATCCGTCACTGGCTGTTCGCCGCAGATGTGGATTCTGCGGGTGTCGCATTCGTGCGCATCGTCCGCGGTGCCCGTGCTCGTCGCGATCCGCGAAACGCTACGCAGCTCCTCGACGATCTCGTTGGCGCCGTCTCACCCGAACTCGCTTCGCGAGTCGTTGCGTGCGTGCCATGGCACCTGCGCCACGCGAGTCTCAAGCTGAGGGCAGTGGCGACAGTTTCGATCGTGGCGGCCATCACGTCGACCGTCCTCGCATGGGCCGGATGGAATCGACCAACTCTCGCGTTCGAGCAAGCCCCCGTTGCGTCGATCGAAGCACGGCTGTTCGGTGCCGGGGTTGTTCGTCTCGTGCCATCACCGGTCATCCGCATTGACGGCCTCCCGACCGGACAAACTGGCAAACACATGGTGGTGGTTCGTCCAGCAGACTCCTCGACCCGTATCATCGCCGGGGACAGCGTGATGAGCGACGCGGGGATCGCACGCTTTGGTGGACTTCGACTGCAGACGAGCGACTCTGCAGTGCGCTTGCGCTTCGAGAGTGCCAATACACGCTCGATTGTGACGACGGTTCCGCTCTCGAAGTATGGAATTGTGCCGGAGAACGACGGAAGCCTGCACTTGCTCGATGGACTGATTCGCCTACCCGGCGGCGTCCAACGGATGCGTGGTGATTCATCCACCCTGCGTGTTGCAGCGGGTGATACGATCGACGGCGTTCTGCAGGTCGCCTATTCCGCCCCGTGGGCCGCGGCGTCGGTGTGGGTCGCATTCACGACGACGTGGGGTGATCCGACTCGCAGTGGGGCCGATCTTCAACCGATCACGACTCCGGTCCAGTGGGAGGTGATGGATCTTCGCATTCGCGCTGTCGCACCGACCACATCTGGACGCCACTGGATCCTGATAGTCGCCGGCGCCGAGCCGTCAGGCGGATATCTCCTGTCAAACACCAACTGGTCGGTCGGGCGACCGATCTGGGGCGACGGGAACGACATTGGGCGTCTCGCCGACGGCACCATCGCTCGCGCCAGAACGCGGGGCCTCGTTCCCGTCCGTATCGCCTACGACGCATCGGCACAGAGCGAATGTTTGCTCGGTGCAGATCCGCGTTGGCGGTACTGTGATGCCCTGCGGGGAATCGTGGCCATTCGGGTGATCGTGAACTGAATCGAATGGCCGGCGAACGGGACCGCGTGGGGTCCGCCGCACTGTCGCGGAGTGCACCATCAACGACCGCGAGAAAGTGAACATCCGCCGTTTGTGACCGGCTTGCGACGCCGATTGACGGCCCGCAGACTACCACATATGGTTACCATATGCCGGAAGCCACCAAAACTACCGTCTATCTCGACGCCGACGACTACCGACGACTCAAGGCGCTCGCGCGGGCTCAGGGCGGATCCGCAGCCGAGCTCGTGCGCGAGGCAGTCGCCGAGTACGTGCGTCATCGAGCCCCGGTCGAGGCGCCGGCGTCCATCGGGGTCGGCCACTCCGGGCGCGGCGATGTGAGTACACGCAGCGAGGAGTTGCTGGGCGACGACTTCGGTCGATGACCGTCATCGTCGATACCGGCGGCATCATCGCGCTGGTGGACGCGTACGATACGCACCACCGCGCGATCCGTGCGATCTACGACGCGGATCCGCGCGCGTGGGTGCTGCCGTGGGCGATCCTTCCGGAAGTCGACCACCTGCTGGCGCGTCATGTGGGCGCCGACGCGGCGAGCGCGTTTCGCCGAGATCTTGCCGTGGGCGCGTTCCGCGTGGAGTGGGGCGTCGACGCCGATGTGTCGCGCGCCCATGCGCTCTGCACGCAATACAGCGCGCTGACACTCGGTCTCGTCGATGCGGCGGTCATCGCGGTGGCCGAGCGCCTCTCCGCTCGCGCCATCGTCACGGTTGACCTGCGGGATTTCGGGGCCGTGAGCCTGCCGCGCGAGATGCTGTTGCTGCCGCGGGACGCCGCGTGGTACGGGACCACAAATCGCGCGAACCCGTGAAGGTCCGCGCGATTTCTTCGCTGCTCACACAGCGACGGTACTGACCGGCTTACGCCTTCGCCAGCAGCGGCACCAGCAACAGCGCCACGATGTTGATGATCTTGATGAGCGGGTTGATCGCCGGGCCCGCCGTATCCTTGTACGGATCACCCACGGTGTCACCGGTCACCGACGCCTTGTGGGCTTCGCTGCCCTTGCCGCCGTGGTGGCCTTCCTCGATGTACTTCTTGGCGTTGTCCCACGCGCCACCGCCGGTGCACATCGAGATGGCCACGAACAAGCCCGTCACGATCGTGCCCATGAGCAGTCCACCCAACGCCGCGCCACCGAGCAGGAAACCAACGATGGGCGGGATCACGAGCGGCAGCATCGACGGCAGAATCATCTCGCGAATCGCGGCCTTCGTGAGCAGGTCCACCGCCTTGTCGTACTGCGGCTTCTGCGTGCCCTTCATGATGCCCGGCAGTTCCTTGAACTGACGACGCACTTCCTGCACGACCGCACCGGCCGCGCGACCCACGGCCTGCATGGCCATGGCGCCGAACAGGTACGGAATCATGCCGCCGATGAGCAAGCCGATCACGACCTTCGGATCGTCGATCGAGAAGTTGACCGGGCTGCCGAGATGCACGCCCAACTTGCTCGAGTAGTCGGCAAACAGCACCAGCGCGGCGAGGCCGGCCGAACCGATCGCGTAACCCTTCGTGACGGCCTTCGTGGTGTTACCCACCGCGTCAAGCGCGTCGGTGATCTTGCGAATCTCCGGACCGAGATGGCTCATCTCGGCGATACCACCGGCGTTGTCGGTGATGGGACCGTACGCGTCGAGCGCGACGATCATGCCCGCCATCGAGAGCATCGACGTGGCCGCGATAGCGATGCCGTACAGGCCGGCGTGCTGGAAGCAGAAATAGATCGCGGCGGCCACCACAAGCACCGGCGCGGCCGTCGACTTCATGGAGACCGCGAGACCGGCGATCACGTTCGTGCCATGGCCGGTTTCGGACGCCTTGGCGATCTGACGCACCGGAGCGTACTCGGTGGCCGTGTAGTACTCCGTGATCACGACCAGCGCCGCCGTGAGGCCAAGACCGATCATGGCACAGATGAACAGGTTGGTTCCGAGTTCACCCGGGAGCATCGTGCGCGTCACGAAGAAGAACGCGATCGCCGCCAACACGCCCGACACGATCAGCCCGCGGTACAGCGCGTTCATGATCTTGCCGCCCGGCTTCACGCTCACGAAGAACGTGCCCACGATCGACGCCGGGATCGACACCGCGCCGAGCACCAGCGGATACAGCACGCCGGTGTTGCCGTAGGTGGCGAACGAGAGGCCAGCCACCAGCATCGCGGCAATGATCGTGACCGCGTACGTCTCGAACAGGTCGGCCGCCATGCCGGCGCAATCACCGACGTTGTCACCCACGTTATCGGCGATCACAGCCGGGTTGCGCGGATCGTCTTCGGGGATGCCGGCTTCCACCTTACCCACGAGGTCGGCGCCCACGTCCGCGCCCTTCGTGAAGATGCCGCCGCCAAGTCGCGCAAAGATCGAGATCAGCGACGACCCGAAGGCGAGGCCGATCATCGGCTCGAGCGCCGCGCGGATCGCGTCTTCACCCGTGCCATTGCCGAGCACGTACATGAAGAAACCGGCCACGCCCAGCAGGCCGAGGCCGACCACGAGCATGCCGGTGATCGCGCCGCCTTTGAAGCTCACGTTGAGCGCGGCGTTGAGCCCGCTCGTCGCCGCCTGCGCGGTGCGCGAGTTGGCCCGCACCGACACGAACATGCCGATAAAACCCGCGAGCCCGGAAAGCACCGCGCCGATCGCAAAGCCGGCGGCGGTCATCCAGCTGCCAAGGCCGAGGCCGACAGCAAGGAAGAGCCCCACGCCAAC
>CANJOX010000137.1 GCA_947475795.1 Gemmatimonadota bacterium | reverse complement strand
TTCTTCACGGTGTACGGGCCGTGGGGACGCCCCGACATGGCGATGTTCCTGTTCACGAAAGCCATTCTCGAGGGGAAGCCGATTGACGTGTTCAACCACGGCCGGATGCGCCGCGACTTCACGTACATCGACGACATCGTGGAAGGGGTGATCCGCACCAGCGATCACATCGCCGCGCCCAACCCCGACTGGAATTCGGACCGCCCCGACCCGGCCACCAGCACGGCGCCGTACCGCATCTACAACATCGGCAACAACAACCCGGTGGAGTTGATGCATCTCATCGAAACGCTCGAACGGTCGCTGGGGCGCGTGGCCACGAAGCGTATGCTCGACATCCAGCCGGGCGATGTGCCGGCCACCTACGCGGATGTGGCGGCGCTCGTGCAGGACGTGGGCTTCGCCCCGAAAACCCCGATCGAAACGGGCGTGGCGAATTTCGTCGCGTGGTATCGTGACTACTACCAGATCGGAGCCTGACGCGTCATGAAGATTGCCATGATCGGCACCGGGTACGTGGGACTCGTGTCCGGCGCCTGCTTCGCGGAATTCGGTCCGCAGGTGACGTGCGTGGATGTGGATGCGGCGAAGATCGCGCGCCTGCTGCAAGGGGAGATGCCGATCTACGAACCCGGGCTCGATGCGCTGGTGGCCAAGGGGATCGCGAGCGGACGCCTCGCGTTCACCACCGATCTGGCGCAGGCCGTGGCAAACGCCGACGCCGTGTTCATTGCCGTGGGCACGCCGTCGCGGCGCGGCGACGGGCACGCGGATCTGCGCTACGTCGAAGCGGCCGCGGTGGACATCGCGAAAGCGCTCACGGGCTACACCGTCGTGGTCACGAAGAGCACAGTCCCGGTGGGCACCGGACGTCGCGTCGCGGAGATTCTGCGGGAGCAGAATCCGCAGGCGGATTTCGACGTGGCGTCCAACCCCGAGTTTCTGCGCGAAGGCTCGGCGATCGGCGATTTCATGCGCCCTGATCGCGTGGTGATCGGCGCCGAAACCGATCGGGCGCGCGAGGTGATGCAGGCGTTGTACCGGCCGCTGTATCTCATGGAAACGCCCGTGGTGATGACGACGCTGGAAACCGCGGAACTCACGAAGTACGCCGCGAATGCGTTTCTGGCCACGAAGATCACGTTCATCAACGAGATGGCCGATCTGTGCGAGAAGGTCGGCGCCAACGTGCAGGACGTGGCCCGGGGGATGGGACTCGACGGCCGCATCGGCAAGAAGTTTCTGCACGCCGGTCCGGGGTACGGTGGCTCGTGCTTCCCCAAGGACACCATCGCGCTGGTGCGCACCGCGCAGGAGTATGGATCACCGGCGCGACTCGTCGAAGCCGTGGTACAGGTGAACGACACGCGGAAGGGCGCGATGGCCTCGCGGGTGATCGCGGCCTGCGGCGGCTCGGTGCGCGGCAAGACAATTGGCGTGCTGGGCGTGGCGTTCAAACCGAACACCGACGACATGCGCGAAGCGCCCAGTCTGGCGATTGTCCCGGCGCTGCAGGATGCCGGGGCGATCGTCCGCGCCTACGATCCGGCGGCGATGCACGAAGCGGCGAGTCTACTGCCGGGGGTGCACTGGTGCACCGACGCCTACGATGCGGCGCAGGGCGCCGACGTGCTGGTGATCATTACCGAGTGGAACGAGTTCCGTGCGCTCGACCTCGACCGCGTGGGGGCCGCGATGCGGACGCGCATCCTGGTTGATCTGCGCAACGTGTACCGCGCCGAGGACGCCCGCGCGCAGGGCTTTCACTACACGAGCATCGGCCGCCCCTAGTGGCCGAACCGAGCCGCCGTCACGACGTCGGCGGCTCGGCCGGGGCAGTATCCTCATCACGCCGCCCTGGCGCCCACACGAAGGCCGCAAAGCCCACCACGAACACCAGCGCAAAGCCGAACCACTGGAGCGCGTACGACTGATGCGGCCCCTCGGAGAACGACGGTGGCGGCACGCGGGCGGGCTTGGTGATGTCGACGATGGCGGTGTCGCCGAGCGCCAGCAGGACGAACGGGGCGAGTGGATGTCCCGTGAGCACCGCGAGGGTATCGCGGTCGAGCAGCCGGACCGCGCGCGCGTTGGATGGCATCGTGACGGCACCGGGGCGCGGCGCGGGGAACGCGGTCACCAGCGCGTCGAACTCCAGCGTATCCGCATCGCGCGCCTTCGCGCGATCGAAGGTGCGGCCATCGGCCGCGAACACAAACCCGCGGATCACGAGCAGCGCCGTATCCCCCCACTGCCCATCCAACGGTCGGACCGGGGTGAGCAGGTGCACCCCGGGTGAACCGGCCTGCGACCGCGTGGCGTGCACGACCTCGCCGGCGTAATCGGCCACGCCCCGCACATGCACCCGACGCCAGTGCGTGGCGGTGGTGTCCTGCCCCTGCAGCACCGCCACGCTTTCCACCGGCCGCGTGCTGCGCGACTGCACGATGGCGTTGCGCGCCCGGCGCTGCGCGAGCCGGTCGAGTTGCCAGAACCCGAGCCGCACGCACACGGCCGCGACGACCAGGGCGAGCGCACCGAAGCCGAGCGTTGTTGCCAGGCGGCGACTCATGATGCGGGCGTCGGCTTGGGCGCCTTCGCGGGCTTGGCGCCCTTGGTCGGCTTCGTGGACTTTGTGGGCTTGGGCGCCTTGGGTGCTTTGGGCGCCTTGGTCGGCTTCGGGGTTTTTGACGCCTTGGCCGGCGTTTTGGCGTTGACTGGCAGCGGGGCCTTCACCGGCGGTTCCGGTTCCACGCGCATCGGCACGCGCGCCACCGGTTGATTGGCCGGAAGCAGCACCAGCATGCTGAGCGGCGGCAGCGACACGGTGATCGATTGGCTGAAGCCATGATACGGCACGGGCTCAGACTCGACGGTCTCCGCGACCGTGTAGCCGCTCCCGCCAAACGCCGCCGCATCCGAATTGAGCACCACGTGATAGGTGCCCGCTGACGGCGCCCCCAACCGGTACGCATCGCGCGGCACCGGCGTGAGATTGAGCACCACCACCGCGTGCGCCCCGCCGTCGTAGCGGGCGTACGACAGCACCGACTGCTCCTTGTCGGTCACGTCGATCCAGCCGAATCCGGACGGCTCGTGGTCCTGCCGCCAGAAGCACGCGTGCTGCCGGTACAGCGCGCCCAGCGCCTCCATGAAGGTCATCAGCCCCTGACGGCGCGCATCACCCAGCAGATGCCACTCGAGGCTGAGATCGTGGTTCCACTCATGGTGTGACCCCAACTCGGTGCCCATGAAGAACAACGACTTGCCGGGCCGCGTGACGGAATAGCCGATGAGCGCGCGCAGGTTCGCGAAGCGCTGCCAGACATCGCCCGGCATCTTCTCCACCAGCGACTTCTTGAGGTGCACGACTTCGTCGTGCGACAAGGGATTGGTGAACCGCTCGCTGTACTCGTACATCATCGCGAACGTGAGCTTGTCGTGCGCGCCCTTCCGGAAAAAAGGATCAACCTTGAAGTAATCGAGGGTGTCGTGCATCCACCCCATGTTCCACTTGAACGTGAAGCCGAGCCCGCCCTCACTGATGGGGTGCGTGACCTTGGGCCAGGCGGTGCTCTCTTCCGCCACCGTGATCACGCCGGGGTGCAGCGAATGGACCGCGTGATTGAGCTGCTTCAGAAACGACACGGCCTCGAGATTCTCGCGACCACCGTACCGGTTGCGCAGCCACTGGCCGGCCTCGCGCCCGTAGTCCAGATACAGCATGGACGCCACGGCGTCCACGCGCAGACCGTCGATGTGGAACGCTTCGATCCAATACAACGCGTTGGCGAGCAGGAAATTGCGCACTTCGTGCCGCGCGTAATTGAAGATGTGCGTCCCCCATTCGGGGTGATCGCCCAGCCGCGGGTCTTCGTGCTCGTAGCACGCCGTGCCATCAAAGCGCCGCAGCGCCCAATCATCCTTGGGGAAGTGCGCCGGCACCCAATCCAGCAGGACGCCGATCCCGGCTTCGTGCATGGTATCCACGAAGGCGCGGAACTCATCGGGCGAGCCGTGCCGCGACGTGGGGGCGAAGTACCCACCCACCTGATAGCCCCACGACCCGCCGAAGGGATGCTCGAGAACGGGCAGGAGCTCCACATGCGTGAAGCCCAGTCGTCGGCAGTGCTCAGCCAACCGGGGCGCCAACTCCGTGTAGGACAGCAGGCGGTTGTGCTCGCCGCGCATCCACGAACTGAGATGGACCTCGTACACCAGCATCGGCTCGCGCAGCGGGTCGGCATCGGCGCGCTGCGCCAGCCACGCCCCATCGCGCCACACATAGCGGTCGGGTGCCTGCACGATAGCCGCGTGCCCCGGCCCCTGCTCCATCTTGAAGGCGTACGGATCCGTCTTCACCCGCAGCGCACCATCCGCTGTGCGCAACTCGAACTTGTACATCGCCTCGGCGCCGACGCCGGGCACGAACAGTTCGAACACCCCGCTGGCGCCGAGCGCGCGCATCTGGTGCGCACGGCCGTCCCAGTCGTTGAAACTGCCGATCACCGATACCCGCGCGGCGTTCGGTGCCCAGACCGCGAACGACGTGCCGGACACGCCATCCACATCGCGCGGGTGCGCCCCCAACTTCTCCCAGAGCCGCAGGTGCCGCCCCTCGTTGAAGAGGTGCAGATCCATCTCGCCAAGCGTGGGGAGGAAGCGGTAGGGATCGTCGCGCACCTCCGCGCGGCCGTCACCGTAGGTGATGGCGAGACGGTACACGAGCGGAAGGGTGCGGTCGCTCAGAAACAACACGAAGCAGCCGTACTCGTCGCGCTCCATCGGGAAGTGCAGCTCACCGAGCACCACCGCCACGGACGCCGCATTCGGCTGAAAGACGCGGACCACGACGCCATCGACACCGTGCTGCGTGGCCGTATGCGCACCGAGCAGATCGTGCGGTTGAGCGGATTCGCCGCGCACGAGGCGCAGCGCGGCATCAGCAGACACGGTGGGCAGAATCATGGAAGAAGTATAGCGCCGTCGGGAGTCACGTCAGAACAACGATGGCTGGTCACCGATGGTCTGCGGGTCCACCACCGGTATCCCCAACCGCTCCTGCAGCATCCGCACCGAGGCGGGGCCGTGGCCGGCGAAGTGATTGTTCACGAAACCGAACACCTCGCGCACCTGCCCCTGCAACACCGGAATCATGCGACTCCAGGCGTCCAGCTCGGCGCTCCGGTCCACCTGCAGCCGGGAGTAGTCCACGATGGCGCGATCGGGGCCCATCCAGCGCAGGTAGGCGAAGTCGGCCGTGGGCTGTTCACAGAGCTTGAGCAGCCACTCACGCGGAATCCACCGGCCGTCGCTCAGCGCGAGCGCCACGCCGTGGGTGCGCAGCATCGTGATGGTGCGGGCGCGGATCCACGACGCCTGCCGGAACTCGATGGCGAACCGCAGATCGGCCGGCAGCGCCGGCAGGAACGCCTCCAGCGCATCCGACTCGGCCGGCGAAAAATTCGGCCCGCACTGGATGAGGATGGGACCCAGCCGCGGCCCGAGGTCACGCATGCGGTCCGTAAATGCGTGCAGCACCGCGACGGCATCGACGAAGCGGCGCTCGTGCGTGATCTCCTGCGGCAGCTTGCAGGCAAACGTGAACGTGGGTGGGGTGCGCGACGCCCACCCGCGCACGGTCGCGGCGGGCGGAATCGCGTAGAAGGTGGAATCGATCTCGACCGTGTCGAACGCGCGCGTGAACGTGCGCAGAAAATCCACCGGCCGCGTGCCCGACGGATAGAACGGCCCCACCCACGCGGGATAATTCCACCCCTGCGTCCCGAGGCGGAGCTGCGCCGACATCAGCGGTAGGTCTCGAAATACCCGCGGCCGCTGCCGTTCAGGACGCGGCCGCGCACGCGGCCCTGCACGCGCGCCACGCCCGCCAGCTGCACAAACCACGGGCGCCGCAACGCCCGCGCCCTCTCGCTCTCCCCACGCTCCGCCAGACCAAGTCGCGTATCGGTGGCGATCGCGTCATCGATGCTGAGCGTGACGCGCAGCGTGTCGGCACCACGCACATCGAAGAGCTCCGCCGTGGCCGGCACCCGCAGCGCACCCTGCGCGGTGCGCACCGTGCGCGCGTCGTCGTAGCGGATCACGCGCGGGCGGAACAGCGCCAGAAATCCCTGCGCGTCGGTGACGTACACGAACAGCGGCGCCGCCGCCTGCGCGGAGTCGTCCGGCGTGACCCGTCCGTACAGCAGCGTGTAGTCACCGGCCCGCGCCGATCCCCACTCCCACGTGACGCCACGCCAGCCACCCCAATTGTGATCGTGATACGCCTGCGATCCGGCCACGGCCTCGCAGCGCCCCGCCACGCACAGCGATCCGCTCGCATCGGCGCGTAACGCGGGCACGGCGTACCCCGAGGTGAAGTCACCACTCATCAGTGTTGCGCCGGGAAACTCCACCCGCGGCGCCGGCGACAGCACGAGATCGAGCGTGAGCGGCACACCGGTTCCCTCTTCGGTCACCCGCGCGCGCACGGCATAGCGACCATCCGCCAACACGCGGACGCTGTCGTCACCGATGGTGAGATCGGCATCACGCGTGGAAAAGCGGACGCGTTCACGGGGCACGCGGCGACTGAAGCGGCGCGGCGCGCGCCCGCGCTCGTGCAGCGTGACCAGCACCTGGCCGCCCCACTGCGTCCCGGTGACGTCACCACCCACAATGAACGAGATGAACGCCCACCGTGACGCATCGGGCGAGATCACGTTGAAGTAGTGCCACTCGCCCCAGGAGTCGCGGTTCGCCATCGCCGGCGTGGGCACATGGAAATGGTCGATATCGTGACGCAGCTCGGCGGCGGTGGGGGTCATCCAGCGCCGATCACCATCGTCGTCGGTCCAGGCACCGGTGGACACGGTGGGCATCGCACCGAGGGTGCGCGTGGCCGAGGGGATTTCCCCGCTGGCCCGGACAGGATGTTCCACGCCGTCCGCGGTGGTCACGTACAACAGTTTCCCTTCCAGCTGCGGCGCGGCCACCCGCACCACGTCGCTCAGCCGCGGCGCGTTCAACACCTGCCGATGCACGAACCGGGCATTGGGCACCGAGAAGAAGAGCCCACCCAAGCCGCCCGTGGTGAGAACCTCGATGTCGATGCCGTCGGGGAGCACCGTGATCGTCCCCCCGCCGACAAGCCGTTCCTGACTGGCCTGCCGCACCATGGCTTCGCCGACTGCGAGCAGCACGATCATCACGCCCACCCCCACGCCGAACCCACCGCACAACAGCAGCGCGCGCAGCGGGCGCGCGGCCACCGACCGCCATGCCAGCAGGTGCGCCATCGCGAGGCGGACAGAGCCGGTGTGCACCGTCGATCCCGCCATCATCCCCGCCGCGTATCCGACGACACGCGGCCGTCGTGCAGCCGGATCACGCGCTCGGCGGCCTGCGCCACCACGGCATCGTGCGTCACGAACACCAGCGTACGCCCGTCCCGATGCAGCTGCCCGAAGAGCTCCAGCAGCCGCACACCGGTCTCGGCGTCGAGCTCACCCGTCGGCTCGTCGGCCAGGAGCAACGCCGGCTCGTTCGCGAGCGCGCGCGCGATCGCTACGCGCTGCTGCTCGCCACCGGACAGCTGCGTGGGGCGATGATCACCGCGATCACCCAACCCCACGTACCCCAGCAGCTCGCGCGCCCGCGCCTTCCGCGCGCGCTTGGCCATCCCCGCCTCGGCGAGCGGCAGCTCGACGTTCTCCGTGGCCGAGAGCGTCGGCATGAGGTAAAAGCGCTGGAACACGAACCCGATCTGACGCAGACGGAAATCCGTGGCCTCGCGATCCGAGAGCGTGGCGGTATCGCGCCCATTGATGCGCACGTGGCCGCTCGTCGGCACATCGACGGCGCCCAGCAGGTGCAACAACGTGCTCTTCCCGCAGCCGGATGGACCCGTGATCGCCGCGAATTCGCCGCGCGCGATGGCGAGATCGATGCCGCGGACCGCTTGCACGATCGCGTCCCCCATCGGGTAAGTGCGTACCACCTGCTCGCACGCGATGACGGGATCGTGCGGTGTGTGTGTATGCAGAGTGCTCATCGGAAGCAGCCGCGGCGTTCAACCAATGGCGTCCTCGCGCAACGCGCGGGCGATGGGAGTAGATGACGCACGCCATGCGGGCAGCAACCCCGCCAGCGATCCGGCAACGAGCAACAGAGCGAGGGCCCGCCATCCCGCAGCGGGGCTCCAGACAAAAAAGTCGAAGGCTGCCGGCAGCCC
>CANJOX010000136.1 GCA_947475795.1 Gemmatimonadota bacterium | reverse complement strand
GCGCCTGCAGTTCATCGCGGTGCGCGTCCCAAGGGATGCCCGCATCCGGGTCCGCGTCGGCCTCCGCCTCGCGGCGCGCGAGCTCAGCCGTCAGCGCTGGCGACAGCGGTGCGGCCGCCGCGGGATCGAGACTATCCCACAGACGCCCCATGAGCACGATGCGTTCTTGGGCCGTGAGGGATTCGAGGGCGGCAGATCGGTCGACCATATGAATGAGGATGGCGAATTCGGCCGGATTCGGCAATGCCGGACTGCGTGGCCATAACGCCTATTCAATCGACCGACGTACCCACGGCTCAGCCATCGAGTTCCGGCGACTTCCTCACGATCCCACTCGGCTCCCCCGCCGCACGCCCACCCATTCGCTCAATCCGTGCGTCTCGTCCCCGCACGTATGCTGCTCATGTGTTGTTCGCTCGACCGATCTAACGCGCGACACGCACACGCAGCCGCCCCACACACGTGCGAGTAAAATCGGTCTCGCACCCGCGCGCGCGGCCCTTCAGGCGATGGCGCCCGCTACTCCGTCGGACGAGCGGTCGCTTCGAGAGCGGTCGCTTCGAGAGCGGTCGCTTCGAGAGCGGTCGCTTCGAGAGCGGTCGCTTCGAGAGCGGTCGCTTCGAGAGCGGTCGCTTCGAGACTCAGCGCCGCCCATCCCTGCGCACCAAGGCGGCGCATCGTCTCGAGGTTGCGCTGATAAATGTTTGGGGCGTCCGGAAATGCCTCCACGGCGCGGCTCACACTGGCCTCGCGCAACAGGTGCAGCATGGGATACGGCGAGCGGTTGGTGAAGTTCGTCACGTCGTCGCTCGTGGTGCCGGCGAACTGATAGGCCGGATGAAAGCTGGCGATCTGCACGACACCCAAAAGACCCAACGCCTCAATGGTCGCCTCGGCGACATCGAGAAAGTCATTGTAGTCGAGAAAATCCGTGAGCACCTGCGGGTGGATGAGCAACGTCGTATCAACGACGCTCTCGTCCGTCTGTATCAGCATGCGCAATTCGCGCTCGAGCTCCGCGCGCAGCGCCGCCGTGTTCGGCGCATCGCTCACGACATAGCGCACCTGTTCGTTCACGTACACCGCGCGCGCGAATGGACATAACTGCAAACCGATCACGGCGCGCTCCAGCCACGTGCGCGTGGCCGCCACCACCGCGGCGGCGTGGGCGCCTTGCATCACCGCTTCACCGGGGCGCAAGCGCGCGGGCGTCACGGCGTCTTCGGGCCAGTGGGCCGTTTCAACAATCGGTCCAGTCGCGCCGACAAGTCATCGCGAACGCCGGCCGGTACGCGGTCGGGCAACAGGTTCCGCAACTCGTGGGGGTCGACCTGCAGATCGTACAGTTCGTCCATCCCTTTGAGTTCGTCGTACCGGATGTACTTGTAGCGATCGGTGCGCAGCGCTTTGTACCCCATGCCCTTGATGCGCGGGAACTCGGTATCCGAGTAGTACTCGATCATCAGCTCGTCGCGAATGGCCGTGGACTCGTTGCGCAGCGCGCGCAGCAGCGAGCGCCCGTCCATCGTGGCCGGTATGATCGCGCCACCGAGTTCGAGCATCGTCGGGGCGATGTCCACATTGCTGGCGAGCGCATTCGGTCGTACGCCCGCCGGCACCACACCGGGGTAGCGAACGATGAGCGGAATATGCGTGCTCGGCTCGTACGCCAGCCGACGTTCCTGCGCCAAGCCGAACTCACCGTAAAAGAACCCCTGATCGCTGGTCACGATGAACACGGTTTCGTCGAGCACGCCCTTCGCCTCCAGCGCCGTGATCACGGCACCGATGCCGCGATCGACCGCAAGCAGCATACGCAGGCGATCGCGTACGTACTGGTCCGGGAGCCCGCCTTGCGGGCTGCGCGGATCGTTGGCATTGACCGGGCGCTGGAGTGCCGGCTTCCCGGTCAACGGCGCGCGCCAGCTGACATCGTGCGGAATCGCATCGTGGGCAAACGCGCCTTCGTCGCCGGGCGCCGGCGGGAAGGAACGCACCTGATTCGGATAGATCTCCGGGTGCGCTGCCTTCTGCGCGATGAACGCGAGGAAGGGTGTATCCGCCGGGGCCGCCGCAATGAACGACACGGCGTGCGCGGTCAGAATATCCGTCATGTAGCCCGTCGCGCCGGCCGCCACGCCGTCAATGTTCAGCGTTGGATCGAAGTAGACGCCCTGCCCAACGAAACTCACCCAGCGGTCGAAGCCGGGTCTCGGGGAATCATCTTCATGCCCCATATGCCACTTGCCGAAGAAGCCGGTGTGATAGCCGGCGTCCTGCAACAGCTTCGGGAAGGTGACGATCTGATGACTGAGCTCCCCGCGCTCGCCATTGTCGACGATGCCATTGTGGAACGGGTACTGGCCGGTCATGAACACGGCCCGGCTGGGCGAGCAGAGGGGCGCCGAGGTGAAGAAGCGGCGGAACGAGGCGCCCTCGGTGGCCAGTCGCTTCAGGTTCGGCAGATCCACGAAGGGGTGGTCGACCATGTCGTCGTAGCGAACATCGTCGAGCAGGATGAACACGATGTTGGGACGTTTCGTCGGCGTCGTCGGGGGTGGCGACGCACCACGGGCGCCCGCTGTGCACGCCGACGTCAGGGCCAGCAGGGTGCTGGCGAGGACCACGAAGAGGGGGGCCCACTGCCGTGCCCGATGCGCATGCATCCCGACGCTCCGTCTGCCTGAGGGTGAGGACCAGCCGGTACCGATCGGCCTCCGGCCAAGCGGAAGCGGCCGGAATGTCGTACAATATGGCGTGGTCGTCTCGGAGCGTGTCCGCCTCTGTCCGGCCCATGGAGTCTCCGTTGTGCCCGCCGCGCTTCCACAACCAGAGGACCTGCCCCATGACGCCGTTCACGCCATCGTCGCTCTCCCGCCGCCAGTGGCTCAAATCCTCGGGTCTTGTGGCCGGTGGCGCGTTGGCCACGGGATCACTGACGCCGTCACTGCTCCCGGCGCTCGAAAGCGACGCCCTGCACGTTGTCGATGGCCAGACCACGGCGGCCGGTTTCGCAGCGCACGAGGTGATGGTGGCTGCCGCCCGTCGTGCGGAGGGGCCCATCCGCCTTGCCTCGAATGAGAACCCGTACGGCATGGCACCGAGCGCCCGCAAGGCGATCGAAGCCGGTTGGAAGCAGCACTCCTGGTACGGTGCGCCGTCGCTGCCGAATCTCAAGCAGATCTACGCCGATGCGGTGGGCGTGCCGGCCGATCACATCATGATCGTGGCCGGCTCGAGTGAGTTGCTCAGCATCGTCTGCCTCGCCTACGGCATGAAGGGCGACGTGCTCACCCCCTGGCCCACGTATGAGGGACTGCCGCGTTACGCCGAGTCGCTCGGCATCCGGGTGCACAAGGTGCCGCTGGCGGCCGACTTCACGCACGATCTCGACACCATGGATCGCCGTCTCACGCAGGCGGTCGATCTCACGTTCGTGTGTAATCCGAACAACCCCACCGGAAACCTCACCGACAACACGAAGTTGCGCGCCTTCGTGAGCAACGCCTCGCGTCGCTCGATGGTGCTGGTGGACGAAGCGTATCATGATTTCGTGACCGACCCGTCGTACACGTCGCTGGTGGACATGGTCAAGAAGGGCGAGAACGTGATCATCTCGCGCACCGCGTCCAAAATTCATGGACTGGCCGGACTGCGTACCGCGTTCGTGATCGCCCGCCCCGACATTATCGCGCGCCTGCAACCCCTCAGCACCAGCGCCCCGGGTGTGTTCGGCGCCCTCGGCGCGGCCGCATCAATTCAGGACACCGCGTTCCAGGCGATGGTCAAGCAGCGCAACCTCGAAGGCCGCGAGATCATGAAGGCGGCGCTCACGAAGATGGGACGCAAGATCACCGAGTCGCAGACCAACTTCGTGTTCTTCCACGCCGGCATTCCCGTGGAGCAGGTGCAAAAAGCGATGCTGGCAAAGGGCTTCATGATCGGCCGCGCGTTCCCTCCGTATACCGATTGGACGCGGATCTCGATCGGCACGCCCGACGAAATGCGCGCGGTGGCGGCTGCGCTGCCCGAGGTGATTAGCGGGGCGCCAAAATCGCTGGGGTCGTCGGAGCGCTGACCTCTGCGGGTGCGGGAACGGCACCGTAGCGCCGTTCCCGCTTGGCATAATCGGCAAACACCGCATGGAGATCGGCGGTGGAGAGATCGGGAAAGTTCACGTCGAGAAAGGCCAATTCAGCATAGGCGCTTTCCCAGAGCAGAAAGTCCGACAGCCGTCGTTCGCCGCCGGTGCGCAGCACGAGATCGACCGGCGGCAGGATGTTCGGGTTCGCCAACGCATCGCCTCGCCCTTCGGCCATCGCGTACGCTTCGTGAATCGCCGCGCGGCTGGAGTAGTCCACGGCCACGCGGAGGTGCATGCGGCTCCCGTGTGCCGTTCGCGCTTCGGTCGCGGCGATGGCGTCGCACAGCGCGCGCGGCAAGCGATCGCGGCGGCCGATCACCGACAGGCGGATGCCGTGCTTGAGCAGCTTGGCCAGCTGGCGCTCGAGATGCGACGCGAAGAGATCGAACAGGAATCCCACTTCGTCGGCGGGACGCTTCCAATTGTCACTGGAGAAGGCGTACAGCGTGAGCTGTTCCACGCCGCGCTGTGCGCAGTACGACACGACTTCGCGCGCCGTGTGCGCGCCACGGGCGTGCCCCATCCAGCGGGGACGGCCTTTACCGGTGGCCCAGCGGCCGTTGCCGTCCATGATCAACGCCAGATGTTGCGGTACACGCGTCATGCGCCTCCCACGCGCTTGATCAGCGCTTCCATGTGCGACAAATACCGCTCGAGCGCGGTGCGACCGGCGGCCGCGAGTTGGTACTCCGTGCGCGGGATGCGCCCGTCAAAGTCTTTCGTGCACGTGATGTAGCCGGCGTCTTCGAGCTTGCGCGCATGCACCGACACGTTGCCGTCCGACGTCTCGAGGAGAGCCTTGAGCGCGTTGAACGTGAGCGACTCATGCACGGCCAGCGCACTCACGATGGCCAGGCGGACCCGCTCGTGGATGAGACGATCGAGTGCCATCGGCGTCATCGCGTCCCCGTCAACGGCTTTGAGGGGCGTTCCCTCGTCGCGCGGGAGGGCGTCGGACGGTTCTCGCCGTGCGCGCGCGGCACTGCCATCACGCTTATCCACCGTGCCTCCGTGCAATGCGGACGCCGAACACGAGATGCAGTAGGCCAAAGCCGAGCGCCATCATGAGGTCTCCGTTGAGTGCGGGTCCGAAGAGCGCGAGCACGCCGAGGGTGATGAAACCGAATCCCATCAGGGGCACGGCGCGGATCGAGAAGGTGCCCGCGGTGGTCACGCCCATCCCGTACAGCAGCAGCCACAGGCCGGGGAGCACCCGGGTGGTGAGCTGCGGCGGGATGCCCGGCGTGTAGAGGTCGACCAGCGCGAACGTGAGCACAGCGCCGACGAGCATCGCCGGCCAGAAGCCGAACAGGAATTTCCGGGCCGGCACACTGAGCAGGCGCGCGCCGCCGTCGCCGACCCGCTTCCGCATCTTGGCATACATCGCCGCGCCGCCGATCGACGCCGCGATCACCGCGGCCATCATCCAGACCGTCAGCCATCGCTCCGGGTCCGCTTGACGGTGGGCCAACGGTGCGGCGACCAGCGCCGTGGCGCCGACCCACACCAGTCCCCAGCCGGGGACGTCGGTGAAGGACGCGGCCCCTTCCATCGTGCGCCGGATGAACGAGAGGTCCTGCAGGGCCCGGTCATGGAGGGCGTGCGGTTCCGACGACGAGGCGGCCATATACCGGAGTATCGGCAGACTTGCGGATTATATCAAGTACTTTATGCTACAAAGCTTAGCGTAACATGCGGCCTTGGACCAATCCGGAGCGACGTGCGATGATCACCTTTCTGAAACGCCTACGCGGTACGGTAGTGCTGGCCCTTCTCTGGGCCATCGCGTGGGCCGTGGGGGGCATCCTGATCGGCGCGAGCAGCGTCGTCCTGCCGTTCCTCCCGTGGGACGCCTTCTTCCGGGTGTTCGACGCGCCGTTGCCAGCGCTGGCCGTCCCTGGGTTCATGGGTGGCGTGCTGTTTTCGGTGGTGATCGGGATCGCCGAGCATCGTCGGCAGTTCGAAGAGCTCTCGGTGGTGCGCTTCGCGGGGTGGGGCGCGCTGGGTGGCCTGCTGTTGAGCATGATCCCGGCGATGGCGGTGCTGTTCGGATCGGCTACGGTCGTCGAGGGCGCGCAGGCGCTCTGGCCGCTCACCCTGATTCTGGCGGTACCGTTGACGGCGTTAAGCGCCGCGTCGGCGTCAGGATCCTTGTGGCTGGCACGACGATCCGAACGGACGGGCGACATGCGACTCGCCGACGGTCAGGCGCAGGATCTCATCGCACGGGCCGACTGATGCCGACGTGGATGAAACGCGTGCGTGCCACGCTGGGGATGGGGCTGCTTTGGGCGGCGGGCGGGATGGGGGTTGGCGGCGTGATCGAGCTGCTCGACAACGTGCTCCCCGGCGGACTCGCGATGGCGTCGAGGGTGGACATGTGGCCGCAGACGCTGGCGATCCCCGGCTTCATCGGCGGCGTGCTCTTCGCCGTCGTCCTCATGATCGCGGCGCGACGTCAGCGCTTCGACCAGCTGTCCATGCCCCGCTTATCGGCGTTGGGCGCGGTGGCCGGCCTGGCGCTGGGCGCGCTCGCGATGGCGATCGGTGCGCCGGTGATGTTCCTCGGCATCATGACGTTCGCGGGTACCGTCGCCGCTGCCGGTTCACTCCTGCTGGCGCAAGGACCGGGCGCCTCCCTGCGCCGCCGATTCGAGCGTCGCGACCCGGAGCGTTTGGAGCCCTGAGTCGCGTGGCCACGCCACGGCGCCCATACTTCACGGTAGACCCGCAGCCGTACCGTTTCCACCACGCGAAGGATTCCCGCCAAGATGAAAGTTGTCGTCACAGGCGCCGCCGGCATGGTCGGCAGCAACCTCGTGCATGGACTGAATGCGATCGGCGTCGATGATGTGATCGCCGTGGACGACCTGACCGACGGCCAGAAGTACCGGAACCTGGCCGGCGCGCACATCAGCGACTACTTCGACAAGTCGGAGTTCTACGAGCGCTTCGCGCGCGGCGCATTCGGCACAGTGGACGCCGTGCTGCATGAGGGCGCCTGCTCCGACACCATGGAGCACAACGGCCGCTTCATGCTCGACAACAACTACCGCAACTCGAAGGATCTGCTCGACGCCTGCCAGGCACAGGGTACACGCCTGCTGTACGCCTCGTCGGCCGCCACCTACGGCGGCAGTGCCTCGTTCCGCGAGGAGCCCGAGTTCGAGCAGCCGCTCAATGTGTACGGCTACTCCAAGCTGCTCTTCGACAACGTCGTGCGTCGCCTGCTGCCATCGGCCACAGCGCAGGTGGTGGGCTTCCGCTACTTCAACGTGTACGGCCCGCGCGAGCAGCACAAAGCGCGCATGGCGTCGGTCGCGTTCCACCACTTCCATCAGTTCCGCGACACGGGCAAGGTTCGCCTGTTCGGCGAGTACGGCGGCTACGCGCCCGGTGAACAGGCACGTGATTTCGTGTTCGTGAACGACGTGGTCGCGGTGAACCTGTGGTTCCTCCAGCATCCCGACCAGAGCGGCATCGTCAACCTCGGCACCGGCCGCGCGCAGCCGTTCAACGACGTCGCGGTGTCGACGGTGAATGCCGTGCGCGCGCTGCGTGGTGAGGCGGCGCTGCCTATTGCCGACCTGATCGCGCAGGGATTGCTCGAGTACATCGACTTCCCCGACGCACTGAAAGGCAAGTATCAGTGCTTCACGCAGGCCGATCTCACGCAACTGCGCCGCACCGGCTGCGATCATCGCTTTGCCGACGTGGCCACGGGAATCGAGCGCTACGTGACGTGGCTGGCGGCGCAGCCCGCCGTGTAAACGGTGCCGTGCTGCCTCGCGATGATCGCTTGGTGCAACTATGGCGGACGGGGCGGCTGGGACGCATACTCTCCCAAGACGCTTTGATTTTCGTACGCCGAATCGAAAACCACCTCGATCTCGGCATGGCCTTGCCACGAGACGACGCCGAATGACTTTGCACACGGATGTCAGCACGCCCGACCACTACCACAAGGTGGTGGACTGCCAGTGGGCCTGCCCCGCGCACACGAACGTCCCGGAATACCTCCGGCTCATTGCGCAGGGACGGTATACGGAATCGTATCTGCTCAACCGCGAGTCCAATGTCTTTCCCGGCATCCTGGGTAGAACCTGCGATCGCCCCT
>CANJOX010000135.1 GCA_947475795.1 Gemmatimonadota bacterium | reverse complement strand
GCCCCGGCGTGCCGTCCTACTTCACGCGGATCGTTTCGGCGTAGAGCAGATCACCGGTGAGGGCGTCGAAGAACTGGAAAATCACCTGCGGGTGCGGATAGGTCACCCAGCGGTTCTTCCCCAGCTCCTTCGGGTTGTTGAACACGTTGTTGATCTGCACCGTGGTGTAGATCGGCTGCCGCACCAGCGGTGCCGGCACGTCCGACAGGAAATAGCTCGACCAGCGGATGTCCGCCGTGCGCCCGCCGTAGGTAAAGCTGCCGTTCGGCGGCGGATCGCCTTCGGCATCGGCGCGGTGGTTGCGCGAGTTGTGCGGCCCCGACGCGAACTCCCACACGCGATCGGTGACCTTCACCGAGAAGCTGTTGTGCAGGTCACCGGTGAGCACCATCACCGACTTGCCCAGCGAATCCCAGAACGTGATGAGCTCCTCGCGCTCCGCCTGGAACACCGGCCAGGCCTCGTCATGCTCGACAACCATTTGGGCGGGACCGGCGGCGCCACCGCCCGTGGGCGTGCCGCCCACGTGGGGAATCATGAGCGTCACCTGCGACACCACGAAGAACATGTCGGCGTCGCTCTTTCGCATGGCGTCTTTCAGCCACGCCTTCTGTCGTGCCCCCAGCATGGTCAGATCGGTCCGCCCGGGGTTGGTCACGTCACCCACGCTGCGGTAACTGCGCGTATCGAGGTAGAAGAAGTGGGCATTGCCCACGCGCTGCTCGTAGTAGGAACGGCGCCCCAGCGAGTACGCCGCGGTGCCCGTGCGCGCGGCGGCCGGCCGGATGCGCAGGCGGCGCGCATCGATGCGCTCCACGATCTCGTACACACCCGCGTTCGGCTCACCCGCCTTGTCGGCCTGATTGAGCACCTCCTTCTCCGGCAGCCCCGCGGTGCTCCCCCCCCAGTGCACGTGCAGCGCGCCGGCCTCGTTCAGGTCCACCGGCTTCCCCACAAAATCCGCCTCCGCGTCGGTGAGGATGTCGCTGCCGGCCTTGAGCTGCGCCATGCCGATGCGGATTTCGCCGGGAGCCACCGGATTGGCCCAGCCGAGATAGTCATACCACGCCTGCGAGCCGATGTCGCGGAACACCGCCTTGCGATCCCGCCGTCCCACCGTGCTCGTGCCTTCGATGTTGTCGATGATCTCGTGATCGTCGAACGTGAAGAAGCCGGGCATGTTGCGATGCCACGCGGCCAGCGCTTCGCCCCGCTTCATGTACAGTTTGTAGTTCTCCCACACCCCCACGATGCTGGGCGCCAGCGCCACCACGCGCGGCGATTTCGCCGTACCGGTCAGCCCCACCTGCGCGCGCCAGTCGGCCTCGGGCAGATCACGCTTCTCCTCGTAGATGAAGTCGCCGTTCTGAATGGCGAAATGCACCTTGCCCTGCAGCTTGTCGAGCATCGTCTTGAACGCCGGCGGCCACGGCCCCGTCCCGCCCGGGTTCTGGTTGTTCCCCGTGCCGAACTCGAACCGGAAGTTGAACAGCCCGTTCGGATTGTGCTCGGCGTTGCGCACCGACTCGGCGTCGGGGAGTGTCAGAAACGACCCATCGGGCCGCACGGCCATCGCCTCGGCGCCCGACGGCACCACTTGGTAGTAGTACGTGGTGTTGGGCGTCAGGCCGGGGATCAGCACCGAGCCCGTGTTGTCGTTGGCCAGCACCGTCGTGCCGGCGGCCGACAGGGTGCTCAGCGCGGTCGGTGACGTCCCGTAGCGCACGCGGAACGTGCCGGGTGCCGAGGTGCGCACCCACACGGCGACCTGCGACGCCGTGAGCCGTCCCAGCATGGGGCCGTGCGTCACCGCGAGCGCGGCCTGGGCGGGCAGCACACGCGGGAGCGCGATCGAGGGCACGGCCAACACGACCGCCGCGTACAGCGCGAGCGAACACCGACGCATCACAGACTCCGGCGAAAAAGAGGAAAAGAGCACGGGCTACTTCGGCGCGTCGAGCGTGGTGGCAATACCCGCGCGGAGCGCCTCGTCACCGTTCAGCCACGTCACTTTGGTGGTGCGGTTCCCCGACATCAGCGCGATCACCGCCTGCGCGCCCGCCGGCGACAGCATACGCGACAGGTAGGGCACCGTCATCGCGTTGAAGCCCTTGTCCTTGTCCACGTCGGTCTCGTCGGTATGCCGCGAGTTCGGATAGTGATAGCCCAGCCCGCGGGCAGCATCGACACCGGTCGTAATGGTCGTGGCCCCCGCATAATGCCGCGTGACGCCCGCCGCGAAGATGTGCGTGCAGGCACTCGCGCAGCGGTCCTTTGCCCCGTCCACGTAGGTGTGGTAGCCACGCTCACGAATGATCCGGCCCATGGCCTGCGCCGCCTGCCCGTTCCCGCCGCCACTCGTCAGCTTGATCGTGCGGATCGACGAATCCACCGTGGCCAGAAACGCGTCGAACTTCACGTTGTCGCCGGGGCAGATACCGCCTTTGAGCACGATCAGCGATCCCTGCACGGACAGGGTGATGCCCCCTTGTCCCTTGGCGCACACCGTGGCCGAGTAGCCTTGTGCCGTCCCCGTACGCGGCGTGGCGGCCGCCAGCAGGGCGCCCAGCGCCACCGTCGTGCGCCACACGGCTATCGCGTGCTTCGTCATACACCGCTCTCCATCGGTCCGGGTTAAAAGCGCAGGCCGCGCACGTACTCGAAATTCTGCTTCGCGCTCGCCAACTCGTCGGCGGTCCCTTCCTGCTCCACGAAGCACGGTTTCTTCGCGAGGTCGGGCACGGCGGCGAGGAACGCGCGCACATCGAAGATGCCGGCGCCCAGCTCCGTATCCTGCGTGCGGTCGGCGATCACATTCTTGAGATGAAAGGTGCCGCAGCGGTCCGGATACCGGCGCAGAAACGCCAACGGATCGCCGCCACCCATCAGCATGTTCCCCACGTCGAGCTGAAAGCGGACGAACTTGGGCTCCGTGCGCGCCAGAAACACCTCCAGCGGGAACTCCCCCTGGATCGCGCGCTGATGATCGGGCTCGTTGTGGAACGCGAGCCAGACACCGGCGCGCCGCGCTTCCTCTCCCGCCACGTTGAAGCGGTCGGCCCAGATCTTCCACGCGTCAATGGAGCGCTTCGCCTCACTGGGCAGCCCGGGGACCACGAGGTATTGATGGCCCAGCAGCTTCGCGGTGCGCAGATGCTCCGACCAGTCGCTCAGGAGCAGCTCGGGCCCCATGTGCGCCGAGGTCGCGGTCAGCCCCTCAGCCTTGAGCGTGGCGCGCACCTGCTGCGGGGTGCGGTCAAAATTCTTGAAACTCCAGAGGAGCTCCACGTCGGTGTACCCCATGGCGCGGATCGCGGCCAGCGTCTGCTCCGGGTTGGCCTTCATGGCCTTCCGCACGGCATAGAGTTCGAGACCGATCCGCTCGAGGCGGTCGGCCGGCGCCGGGGGTACGCCGGCCCACGCGGCGCGGGACGACAGGAGGGTGCCGGCACCCACGGCACCGGCGCCGAGGGCGGCGAAAAAGGCACGACGGGGCATCGGGTTTCTCATGCCTCCACGTTACGGACGAATTCGTGAACGCGCGACCGTGCCGGCGCGTAAACTTCCGTGAGTCTCTTCCACCTCCGGAGCCGAGCATGTTTGTGATGTCCCCCCGACGCGACGCGTCCCGCCTGCGCGCGGGCCACGTCGTACACGCCCTCGTCGCCACGGCGCTTGTCGTCGCGACCCCCGCCGTCACGACCGCCCAGAACGCCACCGCCCCCTGGGACGCGCAACAAATCCTGCGCACGGAATCCTTTGTGAAGCCGCCCGAGAATCTCGTGCGGATGATCACGACGCCGCGCGTGGACATCGCGTTCACCAACCCGAGTCCCGACCGGCGCTGGTTCCTGCGCGCCACCGGCAGCGACCGCGGCGACATCAAGGCGTACGGCGCCCCGCACATCTGGCTCGGCGGCGTGCAAGTCGACACGCGCGCCAACCGCGCGCGGTCGCTCACCACCAGCAATCGCAACGGACTCACGCTGGTGGACCCGGCCACGGGCACCACGCGTGCCATCAGTGTGCCGACCGGGGCCTCGATCTCGTCGCCGGTGTGGTCGCCTCGCGGCACACAGGTGGCGTACATCGCCAACCTCCCCACCGGCTCGTACGTGTATCTGGCGGATGTTGCCAGCGGCAAGTCGGTGCAGCTCTCGCGGCGCCCGCTGCTGGCCACGCTCGTCACCGGCATCGAGTTCACCGCCGACGGCCGCTTCGTCGCAGCGGTGCTGGTGCCGGACAATCGCGGCCCTATCCCGGAGCATGGCGCGGGCGGCATCGAAGACGGTCCGCAGGTGCGGCTCACCGATGCGCGTACAATTCCGCAGCCCGTGCATTTCAGCCTGCTGCAGGATCCGCATGACAAGGCGCTGCTCACGTACTACACCACCGGGCAGGTCGCACTGATCGACGTGAGCAGCAAGGCCGTCAAAGCGATCGGCCAGCCGGTGATGGCGCGCGACATCGACGTCGCCCCCGACGGCAGCTATCTGCGCGTCACGCGGATGACGGAGCCGTTCTCGTATCTCGTGCCCGTCTCCAACTTCGGTGCGATCGAGGAGCTGTGGAACGCGGCCGGTGCGAAGATCGCGACGCTCGCCACCACGGCGCTGCGTGAGGGCGCCGCCGCGGATAATGCCGATGTACCGGCGGCTGCGCCCGCGACGACGCCGGCCGCGGCGAACGGCGCGCGGCGCGCGCCCGGTGCGGCCGCCGATACCGCGCGACGCAATCTGCAGTGGAACCCCATCGGCACCGGCCTGCTGTACGTGCAGAGCGGCAAGGTCGTGCACTGGCGCGCACCGTTCGGCGCCAACGACACCACCGTGCTGTATCGCGGCAGTACGCAGCTGAGCACCGTGCTGTACAGCACCGACAGCAGCACCATGTTCGTCACCGACAGCGGCGCCACGATCGCCGTGCGCGTGAAGGACACGGCCAAGCGGTACAATCTCGGGCGCGCCGTGTCGCTGCCGGCCGCAATCACGGGCTTCGGCGGCGGTGGCGGCGGCGGTGCCCGCGGCGCGACCGACTCCACGCAGGGCACGGTGCTGGTGCGCACCGGCACCAACGGCCGCCGCTACGTGCTGCTGGGCCGCGACGGCAAGTCGATCGCGCTGTCCGGCACGCGCGCGTACGGCGCCAAGTGGGCCACGCAGGCGCCGCGTCCGTGGGTGGACAAGCTCGACATCGAGTCGAAGAGCCGCACGCGCGTGATGGATAGCCCCGCCACCATGTACGAGGAGTTCGTCGCCCCGCTCGACGACGACCTGTCGCGCTTTCTCGTGACGCGCGAGTCGAACAGCACCATCGCGGATGCCTGGCTGCGGACCGCCGGCAGCGCCGACGCGAAGAAGCTCACCGCCAATCTGGATGTGGCCCCCGAAGTCACGGGCGCCCAGTTCAAGCGCCTCGAAGTCACGCGTCCGCGGGACGGCACCAAGTTCTGGGTGGAAGTCACCCTGCCCCGCGACTGGAAGCCGGGCACGAAACTCCCCGGTGTGATCTGGTTCTATCCGCGCGAATACAGCAGCGCGCAGGACTACGAGCGGTCGCGGTATACCACCAACATCAACAAGTTCCCCGAAGTCCCGTCGGCGCGTCCGGCCACCGCCACCAAGCTGTGGGTGAGTCAGGGCTACGCGTTCATCGAACCCGATATCCCGATCTTCGGTGACGCCGGCAAGATGAACGACAATTACACGCGTGACCTCAAGGAAAACCTCGACGCCGTGCTCGACGCCGTCGTGGAAGCCGGCTTCGTGGATCGCGACAAGATGGGGATCGGCGGCCACAGCTACGGCGCCTTCAGCACCGTGAACGCGCTCTCGCTCATGCCGAACTTCAAGGCAGGGATCGCCGGCGACGGCATGTACAACCGCACGCTCACGCCGTTCGGCTTCCAGAGCGAGCGTCGCAATTTCTATCAGGCGCAGGACACCTATCTCGACATGTCGCCGTTCCTGCGGGCCGACAAGATCTCGGGGGCGCTGCTGCTGTATCACGCCATCGAAGATCAGAATCAGGGCACCGATCCGATCAGCTCGCGTCGCATGTTCCTCGCGCTGCAGGGACTCGGCAAGCAGGCGGCGTTGTACATGTATCCGTACGAAGATCACAGCGTGGCCACCTATGCCAGCGATCTTGATCTCTGGGCGCGTTGGGTGGCGTGGATGGACACCTACGTGAAGAACCCCAAGCCGGCGCCCGCCAAAGCCGCGCTCGTTCCGTAACTTTCGGTGGTGACCACACCACCGCCTCCGCATTACTTCGCCAGCGCCGCCGACTTCCGGCGCTGGCTCGAAACCCACCACGACTCGCACCGCGAGCTCGTGGTGGGTTTTCACAAAGTGGGCACCGGCATGCCCTCGATGACGGGCGCTATTCCATTCGGCAACAGCAAGCATCGTAGAGCCGCGTCGCGGTCCCATGCGCCTCGTCGCGTTCATTACCCAGGCGTCGGTGATCCACCAGCTCCTCGCGCACCTCCAGACCGGCGCCGCGCGCGAGGCCCACGCCGGGCCGCGGAGCCCCCCATCGACCGGGCCCCCACGAGCCGGGGCCCGTCACGTACCCCGCGCCCGTCCGCCGAGGCCCCGACCACCCCATGAGTACCGCCCCCCGCGTCCCGCTCCCCTGCGGGGACGTTTGGCGTGCGCGGCCGTCCCACCGCGGCGTCACCGTGGGCTCCGCCGACCCTAGCCCCCCCGCTGACCGCCACTGGTGCGGCGCTCACGGCGCCCGGACGAGAGGCAGGGCACGCCGCCGCCTCTCACGCGGGGGCGAACGGCGTCGCACTTAGTGGCGGAATCCTAACAGCACACGTTAGATTTACGAGCATGATCCATCGACGACTCGACGACCTCCTGGCGGCGCGCCTGCGGGACACGCCGGCCGTCGTCCTGCTTGGCCCTCGTCAGGTAGGGAAAACGACGCTCGCCCAGAAGGTCGCCCGCGAGTACGGCGCGGCCGCACGCTACCTCGACTTGGAGCGACCGGCCGATCTGCGGCGGCTCGAGGATCCGGACGCGTACTTGCGCGCGCAGCAGGGGAAACTCGTGATTATCGACGAGATCCATCGGGCGCCAGGGCTCTTCCCCCTGCTCCGCGGCATCATCGATGAGCGTCGGCGGGAAAAGGATCGCACGGGGCACTTTCTCCTGCTCGGTTCCGCGTCGCTCGACTTGCAACGACAGGCCGGCGAGTCGCTGGCAGGGCGCGTGGCGTATCTCGAGCTGACGCCAGTGCTGGCGCATGAACTGCCGACGAAGAATCGGCCGAAGCTGCCCGTGGACCAGTTGTGGACGCGTGGCGGTTTTCCTGAGAGCCTGCTGGCCCCCACCGACGTGGCGAGCGCGACGTGGCGGCAAAACTTCCTGCGCAGTTATCTGGAGCGCGATGTGCCGATGTTCGCGCCCCGGATGCCCGCCGAAACCGTGGGCCGACTCTGGCGCATGCTGGCGAGCAGCCAAGGTTCGCTGCTCAATCAGGCACGACTCGCGGCGAGCCTGGACATCTCTTCACCCACCGTTGGGCGCTACATCGATCTGCTGTCAGACCTTCTGCTGGTGCGGCGCCTGCAGCCCTTCAGCGGTAATCTCGGCAAGCGTCTGGTCCGGGCACCGAAGGTGTACGTGCGCGACAGTGGGCTGGTGCACGCGCTGCTCGGGCTCGATACGCTGGATGACCTCCTCGCGCATCCAATCACCGGCGCCAGCTGGGAAGGGTTCGTCATCGAAAACCTGATCGCCGCCGCCGGTCCTCGGCGCATCCCGCTCTTTTTCCGCACCGAAAAGGGCGCCGAGGTGGACCTGCTCTTCGAGCGTGGCGGCCGAGTCGAGATGGTGATCGAGATCAAGCGGTCGACCGCACCCACCGTCTCGCGCGGATTTCGCGTCGCCTGTGAGGACCTGTCGCCCGGTGCGGCGTACGTGGTCCACAGCGGAAGCGAATCGTGGCCGATGCCGGGCGGCGTGCGCGCCATCTCGCTCCTGGAGCTCCTGCAGCACTTGGGCAACACGGCGTGACCGGGCCCCGCCGACACGGATTCGGCTGGTCATATTTCGGGGGACCATTTCAGAGAGGCTCCCATGACGGCAACAGATCGCTCGTCGGCGCCACCCCGGGCGCGCCAGCTGTCCGCCACCACCTTCAAGGCGACCTGCCTCGGGGTTCGCACGCGGGGGAGGGCGGCGACCGCAACGGCGCACGGGCCGCCCGCGATGGTTGCCGCGGCGCGGTTGGCGCCGACCGAGGCCG
>CANJOX010000134.1 GCA_947475795.1 Gemmatimonadota bacterium | reverse complement strand
GACGCGCTGGGCGATGCGCCGGCGTTCGCGGCCGCCGTGAGCGCGGTGCTCGACGCGCTCAACACCGGCGCCGACGCCACGGACGCGTTCGTGCGCGCGCGGCGCGTGCTTGGCGTCGTCACGCGCACCGACGCCGGCGTGTGGTCGCGCGGCGGGCCGCCATGAGTCGCGGTGAGCCCTTCGTCTTCGCCACGGCGCAGTATGCCTCCGGCGACTGGGATTCGGCGCCGATGCTGCCGCCGAACGTCATCGATTCCGTGGCGCGCTATACATCGCTGCCGGTGCGCCCGCAGGGCGTTACGGTGCCGCTGTCGTCGGAGGCGGTGTACGCGTATCCGCTGCTCTTTCTCACGGGGCACCTGCCGGTGCGTTTCACGACGCGCGAGGCCGACGTGCTGCGCACCTATCTCGCGCGGGGCGGGCTGCTGTTCGTGGACGACCACAACCACGACGTGGACGGCGCGTTTCACAAAACAGTACGCGAAGAGATTCGCCGGGTGGCCGGTCCGCTCGCACCACTGCCGAACAGCCACGAGCTGTACCGCAGTTTCTTCGTGTTCGAGAACGGGCCGCCCACCACGTCGCACGAGATGAACGGCTGGGGTGACAACCTCGTGCACGAGCAGCTGGATGCGGTGCTGCGCAGCGGGCGCATTGCGGTGCTGTACAGCAACAAGGACTACAGCTCGGAGTGGAGTTTCCACCCGGACAACAAGCGGTTTCTGTCGGTGGACAACACGAAGTTCGCGGTGAATCTCGTGGTGTACGCGCTCACGCGATGACGACGCCTCGGTGGTCCTCACCGCGGGCGCGTCAGGCGCTGGAGCGCGGGTTGCGCACGATCGCGTTGCTGGCCCTGGCCGCCGCCATCGTGCGCACGCTGTGGCCGGACGATGCGCGCCGTGCTCCCACGCCGATGTGGCGTCCCACGGCGGCCGCGCTGTCTGACAGCACGGCGACGGTATTGTCGGTGGCGCTGCAGCGCACGCTCCGTCTGGCCGCCGCCGACACGGGGCCGCGTGCGCTCCCGCTCGACCTCCCGGCGCTGCCGTCGCCCCGCGGGCGGGCGCTGCTGGGCGCGGTTGACGGTGGCGGCGTCATGGTGCGGTGGCGCGACGGGAGCGGTGCGGCGGGGCTCGCGCTGTCGGCGACCGCCGTGGCCGGGCCGTCGGGGGCGGTGGATGTCCGTGTGGCTGGACCATGGCGCGCGGCCGATGCGCCGGGCGCCCCCTCGGCGCTCGTGCTGCGCGACGCCGGTGGCACGCTCGATTCCATCGCCGGCGTGCTCACGGATGGCTGGCAGCTGGCGAGCGCGTCATCGCCGCTGCGGGTGGTGCGCGGCGCGTCGCAGGCCACGGTCACCGTGCCACGGCCGGCCGCGGCGCGGCGGGTGCTGCTGATCGGGCACCCGGGGTGGGAATCGAAGTTTGTGGCGGCGGCGCTGGAGGAAGCCGGGTGGCTGGTGGATGGTCGGTATCAGCTGTCGCCGCGCACCGCGATCACGGTCGGGGCGCCGGCGCGCCTGGACACCGCGCGGTACGCCGTCGTGGTGGTGCTCGACAGCCTGCCGGTCGACGCCGGCGCGATCGGCCGTTTCGTGCGACAGGGCGGCGGGCTGGTGCTGGCCGGCGATGCGCTGCGGCTGCCGTCGCTGGCGCCGCTGCGTCCAGCGCAGGTCACCGGGGGGCGTGCCGCGGTGGCCGGTGCCTTGCTCACCGACACACCGCAGCGCGGACTCGAGGCCTGGGAGCTGGTGGCCGACGATGCTGCGTCGGTGGTGCGCACGGCACCCTCGGATCGCGGCGCGGCCGATCCGGTGCTGGTGGCCGCGCGCGTGGGCGCCGGGCGGGTGGTGGCGAGCGCCTACCGCAACAGCTGGCATTGGCGGATGGAGGGGACCGACAACGGCGCCGCCGAGCATCGCCGTTGGTGGAGCGACCTGCTGGCGCTCGCGGCGGGCCTGCCTGACGAGCGTTCGGTCACCGCCGGGGATGACGGTGCCGGGGCGTTGCCGGGCGACGCCGCGCCGTACGCCGATCTGGTGGCGCGCGTCGGTGCGCCGGAGACTGTCGCCACCCCGTCCGTTGTGGACACCGTGGCGGCGGTCGCCACGCTGCCGGATCGACGGCGTGCCACCCCCGGCCTACTGTTCATGGTGATCGGGGCCGCCCTGCTGGGTGAGTGGGCCTCGCGGCGGCTGCGCGGCGGCCGGTGATTCGTCCCTTACTCGGCGGGTAGGCATGTCGCAGCAGGTCGCGTTCATTTCGCACTCAGACAGCGGTCGGCATGACACCGGATGGAACCATCCGGAGCATGTGGGGCGCCTCCGTGCGATCCCGCGGGCGCTGCGTCACGATCAGGCGCTTTTCGACGCGCTGCAGTACCACGAAGGGCGTCACGCCACCGAGGACGAGATCGCGCTGGCCCACGACCGCGCGTACATCGGGCAGGTGCGCGACATGGCGCTCGCGGGCGGCGGGCGGCTCGACCCGGACACCGTGGTGAGCGAGGGCTCGTGGGACGCCGCCACCGTGGGGGTGGGGTGCGTGCTCGACGGCGTGGACATGGCCTTCGACGGGCGCGCATCGCGCAGCTTTGCGGCGGTGCGTCCGCCCGGGCACCACGCGTTGCACGATCGCGCGATGGGGTTCTGTCTGTTCGGCAACGTGGCGATCGCGGCGCACTACGCGCTCGCCACGCACCCCTGCGCGCGCGTGCTCATCGTGGACTGGGACGTGCACCACGGCAACGGCACGCAGGCGCTGGTGGAGCACGAGTCGCGGATCCACTTCGTGTCGATGCATCAGTGGCCCTGGTATCCCGGCACCGGCGCCGCCGACGATCGCGGGCCGCACGGCACGGTGTGGAATGTGCCGATGGCGCCGTCGCTGCCGTCGGCGCAGTACGTGGACGCGCTGCTCGGTGCTGTGGACGCGGCCACTGAGGGGTTCACGCCCGATCTGGTGCTGTTGAGCGCCGGGTTTGATTGCTTGGAGGGCGATCCGCTGGGTGCCTTTACGCTCACGCCCGACGACATCCACGCGCTCACGCGGGCGCTGGTGACCCGCGCCGACACGTGGTGTGCGGGGCGGCTGGTGAGCGCGCTGGAAGGGGGGTACGCGCCCGATCCGGTGGCGGCCGCCGTGCTCGTACACCTCGCGGCGCTGGCGTGACGGCGTCATGATTCGCCCGTGACCAATCCCGATCGCGCCACCCGCACTCCAGCCGACCCGCTCTCCGAGCCGGCGCCGCGCACGTTCTACCGGTCGCCGGCGGGACACGACGTGGTGGATTGTCACCCGCGCGATGTGGCCGGACTGCTCGCCGAGGGCGGCCTGCTGTGGGTGGACATCGACTCCACCGTACGCTCACAGCACGCGATGCTGGAGAAGGTGTTCCACTTCCATCCGCTGGCCATTGAGGACACGCTCAATCCGCGCTCGCGCGCGAAGCTGGAGGAATACGACGGGTCGCTGTTCGTGATCCTGCGCGGGGTGAGGCTGGCCGAAGACACCGAGGATCCGTACGATCTCGAGACGCAGGAGCTGTACTGCTTTCTGGGGCCGCGCTTCCTGGTCACGGTCCACGCCGGCCCGATGGCGTCGATCGACCGCGTGGCGGACACGATTCACCGTGCGCCCGACCTGCTGTCGCGCGGTGTCGAGCGGGTGCTGCACGCGATCCTCGACGACACGATCGACAGCTATTTCCCGATCCTGCAGCAGATCGATGAATTCATCGACGGGCTCGAGGAGCGCGTGTTCGTGAAGTTCGACGAGAGCGCGCTCCGCGACCTGTTCCACGTGAAGCGGTTGGTGCTGTCGCTGCGCCGGTATCTGCAGCCGTCGCGCGAAGTGATGAACGTGCTCACCAACCGACCCAGCGCGCTGCTCACCACTGATGTGCAGCTGTACTTCCGCGACATCTACGATCACGTGCTGCGCATCAACGACTCACTGGACACGTATCGCGATCTGCTCAGCAGCACGATGGATGCGTATCTCACGCAGGTGTCGAACCGTCTCGGCGCGACGACGAAGGCGCTGTCGGTCGTGGCCACGATGTCGCTGCCGTTTGTCGTGGTGAGCGGGATGTGGGGCATGAATTTCACGCGCATCCCACTGTCGGGGTGGCCGCACGGATTCTGGGTGCTGCTGGTCGTGCAGCTTGGCTTGGGGCTGCTGCTACTTTTCCTGCTGCGCCGTCGCGGACTGCTGTAGCTGTCGCGCTGCCGGTCGACCCACACTTTCTCCCGTCCTGCCCGATGTTCTGCCCAGAATGCGGAACCTGGAATCGCGCCGCCGCCGCCCGGTGCACGCGCTGCGGCGCGGCGCTGCCGGACGTGTCGGCCCCGCCCATGGACATCCCCGACGAGGAGCTCCGTGAGCTGCGCGTGGCCACCGGTAATCGCTACACGGTGGTGAAGCGGCTCGGCGGCGGCGGCATGGCCACCGTGTACCTCGCCAAGCACGCCGTGCTGGCGCGCCCACTCGTGCTCAAGGTGCTGCACCGGACGCTGGTGCAGGAGCCGGAGATGCGCGAACGCTTTCGCCGTGAGGCCGAGTCCGCGGCGCGGCTGATCCATCCGTACATCTGCGCGATCGCCGACATGGGCACCGCCGGCGACATCGAGTACGTGGCGATGCCGTACTACGCGGGCGGCTCACTGGCCGACCTGCTGGCCCGTCGGAAAACGGTGGCGGCGGGCGCGGCGGCGTCGATCGCGGTGCAGGTGTCGTGCGCGCTCGACTACGCGCACCGACACGGCGTGGTACACCGCGACATCAAGCCTGACAACATCCTGTTCGACGAAGACGGCAACGTGGCGCTGACCGACTTCGGCATCGCCACGGCGCGCTTTCACGGCCGGCTCACCGCAAGCGGACGCGCGATGGGGACGCCGCACTACATGTCGCCCGAGCAGGCCATGGGAAAGCTCGTGGACGGCCGCAGCGATCTGTATGCCGTGGGGCTGTTGCTGTATGAAATGCTGCTGGGGCATCCGCCGTTCGACGGCGAGGATTCCTACTCCGTGGGGTACAAGCACGTGCATGAGGCGCCGGTGGCACCGGATCAGGTGGACACCCGCATTCCCG
Organism: Gemmatimonadota bacterium; assembly: GCA_947475795.1. The sequence continues at coordinate 3,169 of CANJOX010000134.1, read as the reverse complement.
CGGCGCTCAGTGCGATCACGATGAAGTGCCTCGCCAAGCAGGCCGTGGATCGCTACGATCGCGGCTTCGATCTGGCCGACGCCCTGATCGCCTTTCTGGGGCAGGCGCCCGGCGCCGAATTGCGGGCCGCGCGTGCGTCGCGTCCGGCGGCACACACGCCCTTCTAGTCCGGCGCGCCGGCTCTCCCGTTTCCACCTTCTGCCACCGTTCGCGCCATGCACCTGCACGCCGAGATCGTCACGCTGCACACCACGCACCCCTTCGTCATCGCGCGCGGGGGCTTCAGCGCGTACCGCGTGGTGTGGGTGCGGCTGCGCGATACGGACGGGGCGGAGGGCTGGGGTGAGGCGTCGCCCAGCAAGTTCTACGGCGAGACGGCGGACAGCGTGATGGCGGCCCTCGCGATGTTCGCGCCCGTACTCGAACAGGCTGACGCGTGGTCGATCGAGGCGATTGAGCGTGAGCTGGAGCGGGTGTTGCGCTGGAACGCTGCCGCCCGGTGTGCGATCAGCGCGGCGCTGCACGATCTGGCGGCCAAGCGCCTCGGCGTGCCGCTCTGGAAGCTGTGGGGACTCGACGCCGCCGCAGCGCCGCGGTCGAGCTTTACGATCGGTATCGCCCCGGACGCCGAAACGCTACGGGCGCGGGTGCGCGACGCGGCGGCGTATCCGATCCTCAAGATCAAGCTGGGATCGAGCTGGGACCGCGAGGTGCTGCGCATCGTACGCGAGGAAGCACCGCTCGCCACGCTGCGAGTGGATGCCAACGCGGCGTGGACCGCCAAGCAGGCGCTCGGGATGCTGCCGGCGCTGAGCGACGTGGGCGTGGACATGCTGGAGCAGCCGCTGCCGCCGCACGACCTCGAGGGGCTGCGCTTCGTGCGCGACCGGTCACCGATTCCCGTGGTGGCCGATGAATCGTGTCTCGTGGCGACCGACATCCCGAAGCTGGTCGGCGTGGTGGATGGTATCAACATCAAGCTGGCCAAGTGCGGGTCGCTGCGCGAAGCGCTACGGATGATCGCGGTGGCACGCGCCCACGGCCTCCGTGTGATGTGCGGGTGCATGATCGAGTCCACGCTCGGCATTGCGGCGGCCGCCCACTTCTCGCCGCTGCTGGACGACGCCGATCTCGATGGTGCGGCGCTGCTGTCCGACGATCCGTTCACGGGCCCCGGGATTCCCGGGGGGCAGGTCACACTCAGCGACGCGCCGGGGCTCGGCGTGCAGCGCCGCTGAGCACCTCCGGCTGCATCGAGGTCGCGCTCGCGGCCCCGCTGTTCCGCACGTTCACGTATCGCGTCCCCGAGGGGATCGCGCTGCCGATCGCGCCGGGGACGCGGGTGCTGGTGCCCTTTCACGGTCGGCAGGAAATCGGCATCTGTCTCGGCGACGCGGAACCCCCGGCGGGCATCACGCTCAAGCCGATCCAGTCGGTGCTCGATGCCGTGCCGTCGCTGCCGCCGGCGCTGTTGCAGACCGGGCGCTGGATCGCCGACTGGTATGCCGCGCCACTGGGGCTCACGCTCCGCTCCATGCTCCCCACGGCCCTGACCGCAGCCAAGACCCCGGCTCCGGCGGCACGCACCCAGCGAGTGGTGCGGATCCTGATGGAGCTCCCGTCGCTGCTGCAGCGCGAGCAGACCTTCGCGCGGGCCCCCCAGCAGCGGGTGGTGTTCGACCTGCTCGAGGCGCAGGGCGGGGAGGCGCCGCTGGAATCGCTGCGCGTGCAGGCCAACTGCAGCGCGGGGGTGTTCACGGCCATGGCCAAGCGTGGCCTGGTGGAGATCCGTGATGAGGTCCAGCAGCGCGACCCCTTCGCCGATCGTGCCGGGACGCTGCCGCCCCCCAACCCGAGTGCGGCGCAGCAGGACGTGGTGCGCGCCATTCTGGCCGGCGACCCCGGGCAGGTATTCCTGCTACACGGAATAACCGGCAGCGGGAAGACGCTGGTGTATATCGAGGTGCTGCGCGCGGTGCTGCAGCAGCGCGACCGGACGGCCATCGTGCTGGTGCCCGAAATTGCGCTCACCTCGCAGACCGTGGACCGCTTCCGCGGCGCCTTCGGTAACGATGTCGCGGTGCTGCATTCCGGGCTCAGCGACGGCGAGCGGCTCGATGCGTGGCAGTCACTGCGGCGCGGCGAGCGGCGCATCGCGGTGGGGGCACGATCGGCGCTCTTCGCGCCCCTCGAGCGCGTGGGCGTCGTGATCGTGGACGAAGAGCACGAGAGCAGCTACAAGCAGTCGGAGACGCCGCGCTACCATGCGCGCGAGGCGGCGATCGTGCGGGCGCGGGCCGAAGGCGCCGTGGTGGTGCTGGGCAGCGCCACCCCCAGTCTGGAAACGTGGGAGCGCGCCGATCGCGGGCAGGCGATCCGCTTGTCGCTCCCCGACCGGGCGGGCGGGGCGCAGCTGCCGCCGGTCACCGTGGTGGACATGCGCGTGGAGCTCAAACAGGCGGTGAAGGCGCGCAATCCCAATGCGCCCTTTGACGAAGCGCTGGGCGTGTTCAGCGCCTCGCTGCTGGTGGCGCTTGAGCAGCGACTCGTGCGCGGCGAGCAGAGTCTGCTCCTGCTGAACCGTCGTGGCTATTCGTCGTTCATGCAGTGCAATGCCTGCGGTGATGTGCCGGTGTGCCCGCACTGCAGCATCTCGCTCACGTACCATCGCGTGCCCGAGATTCTCGTGTGTCATTACTGTCAGCATCAGCAGCCGGTGCCGGCGGTGTGCGCGCAGTGTGCGGCGGATACCATGCGCCGACGCGGTCTCGGCACGCAGCAGGTGGAGCGCGTGCTCGCCGAGCGCTTTCCCGAGGCGCGCATCGCGCGGATGGACGTGGATACCACGAGCGGCAAGTGGGCGCACACGCAGATTCTCGATCGCGTGGGGCGTGGCGAGGTGGACATCCTGCTGGGCACGCAGATGATCGCCAAGGGGCTCGACTTCCCGAACGTCACGCTGGTGGGAGTGGTCGATGCCGACACGGGGCTGAATCTCCCCGACTTCCGGGCGGCCGAGCGGACGTTTCAGCTGGTGAGTCAGGTGGCGGGGCGCGCCGGGCGCGGGCCCAAGGGGGGCGACGTGATCATCCAGACCCGCATGCCGCACAGTCACGCGATCCGTCACGCGATCACGCACGATGTCACCGGTTTCGTGCGCGAGGAGCTG
>CANJOX010000133.1 GCA_947475795.1 Gemmatimonadota bacterium | reverse complement strand
GGACCGGCCGGGTGGACCGGGAAGTGTTGATCGTCGTGCGTGGCCGCGAGGTGCGGACGCGCGGCTTTGACGCCGACCTCCCCAACCGCGCCCGCGTCAACGCGGCGCTGCCGCGCACCCGCGGTACCGTGCTGGCACGACTCAACGACGGCCGCGGCGATGTGGACGTCATCGAGCAGCCGTCACCCCGCAACGGGTATCAGGCCGTACTCCGGGTGCGCGACCCGCGCGGCGGCGCCGACAGCTACCGCATCACGGTGTACTGGGACGACCGCGACGGATTCAACGACCGCGGTGCCGATCGCCGCGACGGACGCGGCAACGGCGGCGGCTGGGGACGGGGCGGCCGGCGGAACGATGACCGGTACGACGATTGGTACGACAACCGCCGTCGCGACGACTAGGACCATGGCCTAGCGGCCAGGTGGCACAAACGAACAGGGCGGCCCCCGATCCGGGAGTCGCCCTGTTTGTACTGATCGCATCACCCGCAACACACGGATGCAGAGGCGCCGGTCGGAATCGAACCGACGGTGGCAGATTTGCAGTCTGCTGCCTTACCACTTGGCGACGGCGCCGACGCCCGTGGCCACAGACCGCCACAGGACGAACGGCAATCTAGCCCCTCGGCCGCACGATTGGTAGCGAAGTGCGCGGCGATTGTCGGGGCGGCAACCGGGGCCGCCCCCCGCTGTCCGTCACGGGCGCATATTTCCGCGGTGACCGATCTCCTGCTCCCCATCTTTCCGCTGGGCGTCGTGCTCTTCCCCGGCACCCGCCTGCCCCTGCACCTGTTCGAGCCGCGCTACCGGCAGCTGATCGCCGACGTGCGCGACGGCGACCGGCGCTTCGGCATCATCACCGCGATCCCCGGCGTCCCCGAGCGCGCCCTGCCCCCCGGGCGCATCGGCTGCGTGGCGGAGGTGGCCGAGCTTGAACTCATGCCCGACGGACGCGCCAACATCGTCGTGGTCGGACGCGAACGGTTCGCCCTCGACCACTTCGTCGAGCACGACGCCCCGTATCACGTCGCGGCCGGCACCGTCATCAACGACGAACCCGGCGCGTCTCCCGTGGCCCTCGCCGTGGCGGCCGACGAGGTGATCGGCCACTTCCGGCGTGTCGTGCAGGCCGTGCACACGCTCAACGACGACAGCGATCCACCCCCCGACCTCGGCGACGACCCCACACAGATTCCGTGGGAGATCGGGGCGATGTTCGATCTCGACCTGGAGAGCCGCTACCGCCTGCTGGCCGAACGCTCCCCCACCGCGCGACTCACGCAGATCGACCACGTGCTGCGGAAGGCCCTGCCGGATCTCGAACTGCGCGCCGCGATGCACAAGTAACGGCGACCGCCGTCGCGCTAACGCGCCATCCGCGGCCGCTGCAACCGCCGCCCGCCCACGTACACGGCGAGCACCACCAGCAGGGCGGCGCCGATCAGCGCGGCCGTGAGCGATGGCACGGCGAGCAGGCGGCTGTCGGTGGATTCCGATATCTCGGAGGCCACCGCCAGCATCCACTGGCGCACGCTCAAGTAGTGCAGCGCGGGGAACGTGGTAGTCAGCACCCCTTCCCAGAACAGCACGTACACCAGCCCGGCCACCAGCGCTCGGCGTGTGAGCAGCGCCAGCGCCGTGAAGAGTGCCGCGTACGCGATGCCGCCGAAGAGCACCCCAACGGCAAACCCGCTCGTCACTTGCTCCGGATCGCTGTTCGCCGCCGCGATCGCGCCGGTGAACCACACCGCAGCAGCCGACAACACCCCCGTGAGCAACGACGCATACGCCACGCGCACGCCAGCAATCCACCAGCGCGGCGTGGTGGTGGTCACGAGATAGAGCAGCGTCCCATCCTCGGTTTCCGCGCTGAACGCACTCGTGCCCAGCAGCAGGGCGATCAACGGCGTGGCGAGGGCGCACACGAGCGTGTCGTACCGCTGCACCAGAAAGACCGCCGGATCACCACTGAGACTGCCGCGCGACGCAAACACCAGCGCGAACACCACCGGTAACAGCAACAGCCCGCTCACGCCCGCCACCAGCAACGGCGAAAACGTGCGGGCCCACGCGAGCCGCACCAGCACGCGCGCCGTGGCCCATGGCGACACCGGCCCGTAGTCCACGCTCATCGGGCCACCAGATAGGCGAATACGTGTTCCAACGACTCATCCATGGGTTGCACTTCGAGCAGCGTAATCGAGGCCTGCTGTGCCGCGCGGGCGACATGACGCGCGAAGCCGGTGTAGTCGGCGGTGCGGATCAACAACGACTGCGGCTCGATATCCACGCCCAGCACGATCGGCGCGTGCAGCAGCGCCGCAGCCAGCGCGCGGTCGTCGGTGGAGCGCAACCGCACGGTGTGCGGTCGGTCGGTCATCAGGCGCCGTAGCGTGCGATGATCGCCGCTCGCGGCCAGACGCCCCGACAACATCACCAGAATGCGCGACGCCACCCCTTCGATTTCCTCGAGGATGTGCGAGCTGAGCAACACCGCCGTTCCCTCATCGGCGCGCGCCTCGAGCAGGCGCATCATGTGCAACCGCTGCCGCGGATCGAGTCCATTGAATGGCTCGTCGAGCAGTACCAGCGTCGGTTCGTGCACCAGCGCCGCCGCGAGCTTGGTGCGCTGCCGCATGCCTTTGCTGAAGCCGCCGACCGCGCGGTCGGCCACGGTGTCCATCTCCACCATCGTGAGCGCGCGTGTGGCCGCGCCCCGCGGATCGCGCAGCCCCAGCAGCGTGGCGCGCGCCTCCACGAACGCACGCGCCGACAGCATCGGCGGCAGCGCTTCGCGCTCCGGCACCAGCGCCACCCGGCGGAAGATCGACGGCCGGCCCACTGGCGACTCGCCGTACACCTGCACCGTGCCGCCCGACGGGGCCAGCAAGCCGGCGGCCATCTGCAGCAGCGTGCTCTTCCCCGCACCGTTCGGGCCCAACAGCCCGGTGATGCCCGCGTCAATCGTGCAGGTCACATCGTTCACCGCGACCACGTCGCCGTACCAATGCGACACGCGATCGAACACCAGCGGCGGCGCGGTCATACGCGCACCCGGCGGATCCGCCAGCACGTGGCGGCCACGCCCACCGCGCCGAGCGCGAGGGCCATCGCGACAAAGACCCACAACGATGGCGGCGGTGTGAACTCCATCGCGCGCGTCGGTTCGTCGAACAGGATGCGCAGCATGGTGTTGAGCGAGCGGATCGGGTCGATCAGGTCGGCCACCACGGACGAGATGCCGGTGAGATCGTCCAGACCGGCCGAGACAGCGGCAGCGGTGAGAAACACTCCGATGATCGACGCCGATGCATACGCGCGCCGCGCCGTCAGCGAGGCCAACGCCGACGCGAGACCACCGATCACCCACGCCGTGAGCGTCCCCTGCAGCAACGCCGGCGCGGCCTTCGGCGCCAAGAGCACAACGGCCGCCGCCGGATCGGCCGCGATCCCGATCTGCCCCACGGTCAGCAGCAGCAGCGGCGCACCCGTCACCACCAGCATGGCACACAACACCGCAGCCAGACGCGCGGCGGCGTACTGCAGCCGGGTGACGTCGCGCGTGAAAATGAGGGGGAGCACGCGGTGCTGCTGATCGCGGCTCAGCACCTCCGGCGCCTGCGCTGCGGCAAAGAGCACGTGCAGGAGCAGCGCTGGCCCGATGAAGCCCGCATACGTGATCGGCATCTGTCCCTGCGTGGCCGACGACGCCACGAGTGCGCCCAGACACGGCAGCAGCGACACCGCGATCAGGAACACCGGAATCGCCTTCGCCCGGGCCGGACGGCCCACGCCGAACATGCCGCGGAACCCCTGCCAGAACAGCGCGCGTCGCGCCCCGCGCGCGCCCTCACGCGCCCCGTCGTAGCGCTGGTAGCCAAGGTCGTGAATCGTCGTGGCCTGCGGCATCGGCGCGCTCACGGAGGGCGCACTCACGGAGGGCGCGCTCACGAGGCCGTCCCCGCGAACAGGTCTTCGAGATGGCTGCGGCGACGGGCGATGCGCAGCACCCCCACGTCGTTCGCCACGGCCACGTCGCGCACCACATCGTGGATGGCGCGCAGGCGGGCGGTGCTCTCCGCATCGTCGCCGGGGGGCAATTCCACCAGCACGCGCACCCGGTCGTGCTGGACCACGAGTCCGTGGGCCGTCAGGGCCGCCGCAAAGGCATCCACGTCACCGTCCACTTCCACCACCAGCGTGCCCGTCACGCCAGTGAGCGCGCCCAGACGCTCGGCACGCACCAGCCGGCCGGCATCGATCAGCACCACATGCTCGCAGATGCGCTCCAGTTCGCCCAGCAGGTGCGACGACACCAGCACCGACATGCCGAACTCGCGCCCCGTGCGCGCAATCAGCGCGAGCATCTCGTCGCGCCCCGCCGGATCGAGGCCGTTGGTGGGCTCGTCAAGGATCAGGATGCGCGGATCGTGCACCAGTGCCTGCGCGAGTTTCACCCGCTGCGCCATCCCCGTGGAGTAGCCCCCCATCGGCCGGTAGCGCTCCTCGAAGAGTCCCACGTGCCGCAGCACTTCCGCCGCGCGTTCACGCGAGGCCGTGGCGGGCAAGCCCGAACAGCGCGCCATCAGCGCGACGAACTCCGTGGCCGTCATCTCGGGGGGCAGACAATCGTGCTCGGGCATGTAGCCCACGAGCGCCCGGATCGCGCCACCCTCGCGCGCCACATCGTGCCCCATCACCTCCGCTGATCCACCGGTGGCATCGAGCAGCCCCAGCAGGATTTTGACCAGCGTGCTCTTCCCCGCACCGTTGGCGCCCACCAGCCCCGTGATGCCGGGGAGGATGGACACCGTCAGCGCATCGAGTGCGGTGACGGCGCCGTAGTGCCGCGTCAGCGCGTGCGTCGCAATGAGGGAGGCGGCCATAGCACCAGGGTCAAAGACGGGCCGGACACACGCGGACGGCGGAACGGCACGTCGGTAATCTGCCACACCGACGCGCTCACACGGACAGGATGCCGCGGAAGCCCCGCGCGGCGTAGTACGACGCCGCGCCATTGTGGTACGTGAACACGCGACCGAAGCGACAGTCGCCGAAGAGAGCGCCGCCGAGCGCGCGGACATCCGCCGGCGTACTGAGCCAGCTCGAGGTCTTCAGATCGACGGGCCCGAGCGCCTGCAGCGCGGCGTACTGCACTTCGTTGAGCAGCGACACCCCCATGGCGGCCGCCATCGCCACCGCACTGCCGGCCGGCTTGTTCTCCTTGCGGCCGTCCAGCGCCGCCCCATCGTAGCACAGACTCCGGCGCCCGGCCGGGCTCTCGGCTGCGCAATCGCAGAACAGCACGTGGCCCGTGGCGGCGTCGACGCCGATCACATCGGGCTCACCGCCGGTCTGTTCCATCGCCTGCAGCGCCGGCAGCGCCGCCGGGGTACGGTCAAGCCGCGCCAGCACGTCACCCCAGGCGATCCCCGGGTGGCGCGCGGGATGTGCGGCAAAGCGGGTCGCCAGGATCGCCACGAGGGCGTCACGGTCGTCGGGGGACAGCGGCATGGCTCTTGGCAGCGTCGGAGAGAAGGCGCACGACCCGTGTGGTCAGGCCGGCACCGCGTCGTGCGCCGGTTCGACCACCGGTTCGACCACCGCGTCCGGCAACGCCGGCAACGTGACCCCCGCTTTGGCCGCGCGCTTCTCCAGCGTCTCGCGATCCAGCAGCCCGCGGATCAGCGCATCGGCCTCGCGGTTCTGCAGGTATCGGCCCTTCTCCCACCCCTCGACGATCCCCTTCGGCGTGCCGTAGCACAGATCGGCGAACTGCGGGATGGTCAACCCCAGCGATTCCCGGAGCTGCCGGATCGCCTTCGGGGCCAGCAACGCGTGGGCGGCGCGGATCTGTTCGGTGGCAGACTTCTCCGCCAGATCACGCTGATCGATCGTGCGGTTCTCGTGCGCACACTTCTCGCAGCGATAGAATTCGCGCGAGACGTCCGCCGCCATGCCGCTGATCCGCATGGTGACCGATTCAGTCTGCAGCGCGTACCGTCCACCGCAGCCGCGGTGGAGGCTCCCGTCGAGCGTCGTCAGGCTCATGAAACACCAGGAAAAATGACCGGACACGCGTCGTCGGGGTGACGTCCCGACAAAGAGTGTCTCGCAGGCAGTTGGATCGTCTTAGAGTCGCTACGACGACGCCGTCTGCGCCACCCCTGCTTCGCGTTCCACCCAGCCCAATGTCTGACTTCAGTCTCGTTCGCCAGCCCGTTTTCGGGACGACCGGTGCCCTCCTCGGGTACGACATCCGTTTTCGTGAGGCCGAAGCGGGACAGCACGGGTTCGCCGAAAGCTTCCTCAGTGGCACCTTCGATCTGGTGCGCAACCGCCTGCCGGCCTTCGTGGCCGGCTCGCGGGCCCTGCTGCTGGACGATGCGTTTCATGTGGCTGAACCGGGCTCCGCGATCGTCATGCTGCCGCCGGACCTCGAGGCCGATGAGGCCCTCGTCGAGGCGGTCGCCCGCTACCGGGCGTACGGGGGGCTGCTGGCGCTCGACGCCGTGAGCGAAACGCCGGCACCCTCGGAGGCGCTGGCGGCCTACGTCTCGTGGGTGCGAGTCGACGTGCGCTCGTACGATGCGGTCACGATCGGCAGGATCTGCGACCGCGTCACGCTGGGCTTCGGCAAGCACGCGCCGAAGCTCATCGCCACGCAGATCGACGACCTCTCGCAGTACGAAGTGGTCCTCGGCCTGGGCTTCGATGCCTTTCAGGGGGCGTTTTTCAGCCGCCCCGAGCCGCTCCCGTCGGCCAACATGCCGCAGTCGACCGTCGCCGCCCTGCGGCTGATGGGGATGGCGCGCGACCAGAACGTGAACGACCGGCAGCTGGAAGACGTGATCTCCACCGACCCGGTACTCACCTTTCAGCTGCTGCGCCTGGTGAACTCCGCGGCGGTCGGTATGCGCGGGGTCTCCTCGATCGGTCAGGCGCTCCGCCTCATCGGCCGCACGGCCTTTCTGCGCTGGCTGGCCGTGGCCGTCGCCGCCGCACGCCGGTCGTCCAACGGGGTCGATCAGGAACTGGTGCGGCAGGCCGTCGAACGCGGCCGGCTGCTCGAACAGCTCGCCGGCGGGTCCCGCGACGCCGGGACGCTCTTCCTGGTGGGCCTTTTCTCCCTGCTCGACGCGGTGTTCCGGATGCCGCTACCGGAAATCCTGTCGCGCGTGGTGCTCAGCGACGACGCGAACGCCGCCCTGCTGGAGCGGGCCGGCCCCTACGCCGACGCAATCACCTTCGCGGAATCGTACGAACTCGGGCTCTTCGAGAACGCGGCCGAGATCGCCACGACCATGGGAATCGACCCGAACAAGGTCGGCGAGTTCTATACGAACGCGATCAGCTGGACGGCCGAGGCGTTGGGAGCGGCCCTCGAAACCCCTCCGGCGCCGTCCAGCGGCCCCGGCCGGCGATAGCAGTCGCGGGCGCCATGCATGTATCAAATGGTGCATGCATGGCGCAGTAATGTTCCGTTAGTGTGTCGAAAACCGCACGCTAGCGGGCCGGCATCGATGGCAGCTTCTGCACCGTCGGCGTGTCCGCCGCGGCCTGCGCCGCCTTGGCCGCGTCGCTGAGTGGCTGCGGTGCCCCAGCCGTAATCGTCAGCCGGAGGCGCTCGATCTGGGTGGCCGAGGCGTCGAACAGCACCGCCACCAGATTCCCCGACCAGATCACGTCGCTCGGCACCGACGGCCAGGCGCCGATCGTGTCGCCGCGCGGCGTCAGCCGGAAGCGGTCCAGCGCCGTCACGTCCTTCGCGGCCGCGAGCGTGTCCGCGTAGAAGAACGCCACCATCGACGCCGTCAGCCCGATCTTGTAGCGCACCCCGGGGACGTGCAGATACGCGACGGTCATCGAGTCGCCGGCCGGCTTGAACGCCAGCCCCGACTTCACCACGCGGTCTTCGAGGGCGCACCGCTTCCAGGTGCCGTCGCGCGGGCAGGCCGAATCACTGGGCGTGGCCGGCCGCGGCATGACCGCGACGGCAGGTTTGCTGGCCGCCGCGTCGACCTTGGGGGCGTCGCCGCCGCAGGCCAGGGCGACCACCGCCGCCATTACAGCCCCCAGGCGCGCGCGTTCAAACACACAAACAGTTCGCATGCCCCAGTGTACCCCGTCGAACACCGCACCGCCAAACCCGCTGCGTTCTCTGCGCCCTCTGCGCCTCCGCGTGATCAGTTCCTCCGCGTAATCAGTTCCTTGGCGCCGGACCGCACGAGAACCGATCACGCAGAGAGGCAGAGGGCGCAGAGG
>CANJOX010000132.1 GCA_947475795.1 Gemmatimonadota bacterium | reverse complement strand
CGGCCCCTTCGCCGCCAGCGGCGTCGCGAGCGCGACCTCGCTCTCCATGCCCTTCCTGGTCGGTGCGGTCGTGTCGCTGGCCGGCGCCCTGCTCATTCACACGCGTCCCCGAGCAACGCGCGGCTGACGCGCGTGCGCACGGCGCCATCGCAAACCGGGAAATCTGACGCACCGCTGAGACCGGCACGTCATCACCTCGTTGCTTGACCCACCCTCGGGCGTACGGCACATTCGCAGCGAACAGGCCGCGCGGTCGTCCGCGCCGCGGCTCCGTCGCACGTCCGTCTGACGCGCGTCCGTCTGACTTTCCCGATCCCCGCCATGATCACTCCGCTCTTCCGCGCCGCGCCACTCGGGGCGCTCGCGCTGCTGGTGACCGCTGGCTGCGCCGGCACCCGCCCGCCTGCGGCACCAGGACCCGTCAGCGCCGCCGACAGCGCCGCGACACGCAGCATGGCCGATGAGCAGGCGCGCACCGCCGGCGTCCGCGATGGCATGCGCCGCGGTGTCATCGGTGTACCGCCCTTTGCCTCGATCGGCAGCGACACGACACTGGCGCCGCTTGCCTTCGCGCTCGCCGACCTCGTGTCCACCGATCTCTCACGCAGCGCCCGCGTGACCGTGGTGGAACGGGCGCGGCTCGGCGACGTGCTGCGCGAACTCGACCTCGCCGCCTCGGGGCGCGTCGATTCGTCCACCGCACCGCGCGTCGGCCGGCTCGTCAGCGCCGAGCGTCTGGTGTTCGGGGCCGTCGAACCGCTCCCCGACGGACGCACCATCCGCCTTGGGGCACGCATCGGCGACGTGGAACGCGCCACCGTGACCACCGCGGTCGATGCCCGCGCGCCACTGGCCGACATCCTCGCCGCCGAAAAAGAACTCGTGTTCCGGCTCTTCCAGTCGCTCGGGATCACGCTCACGCCCGGGGAGCGTGCCACCATCGAACAGCAGCCCACCAAGAACGTCGCGGCGCTGCTGGCCTACGGCCGCGGCGTCCAGCGCAGCTATCAGGGGGATACCCGGGGCGCCGCCAGCGCCTTCCGCGACGCCTACCGCCTCGACAAGAATTTCAAGGCGGCACGCACGCGCGCCGCGGAATCGCGGGCGCTCGGCGCCGTCGGCACCGCCAACCCCATCGCGATTCCCGGCGTACGCCCACTCGACCGCGCCATTTCCTCCGCCGTCGACCGTCTCAACCGACCGCTGGATCTGGTCACCAACGTCTCGCGCGCCGTGTCCACCTCCACCGACCCGTCGTTCCCCACCACGCAAGGCGTCATCGTGATCACGGTGGTGCGCCCATGATGCCCATCCGGACCACAGCGCAGTCCCTCGCGCGCGCCCTCCCCGCCCTCCTGCTCCCCGCCGTCCTCCATGCGCAGGACCGTCTGGTGGGGACCAGTGCCTTGGGCACCGGAGTGACCGCCGAAGGCATCCGGTTCGGCGGCAGCGGCTTCATGCAGCCCGGCGCGACCGGGCGCGACTCGGTGCGACTCCGCAGCATCGCGCAGCTGTCCGTGCCCGTGTCGCTCGCTGTCCCCCTCGGCAGCCAGTGGACCATCGACATCCAGTCGCTGTACTCCACGGTGCGCCTGAACACCGAGACCCGCATCGGCAGCACGCCGCAGACGCTCACTCTCTCCGGCGTCAGCGACGTGCGCCTCCGCGCGACCGGCCGACTGCTGGACGACGCCGTCGTCCTCACCGCCGGCATCAACGCGCCGACCGGGCAAACCGAACTGGGAGGCGATGCCCTCACCGTGCTGCGCGCCAGCGCCGCGCCGGCCCTCGGGCTCGGCGCGCCGCCGGTGGGCGGTGGCCCCGCGGCCACCCTTGGCATCGTGGTGGCGCGCCAGCTTGGCGCCTGGGCCGTCGCCATCGGCGGCTCGTACGAGCAGCGGGGCACCTACCAGCCCGTCGCCGCGCTCACGGCAGGCGCCCCCTCCACCGACTACCAGCCCGGCAACGTCGTGCGCGGCTCGATCGGCCTCGACCGGCTCATCGGGAAGCATCGCCTCAGTCTCAGCAGCGCCGTGGATCGCTTCGACGCCGACGAACTGCGCGACCCCACCCGCGCCGGTGCCACACCACTCGCCACCGTTCGCCTCGGCCCGATCGTGACCAGCGATCTGCAACTGCAGCTCGCCGCCCCGCGCGTCAACGAACTCGTGCTCTGGACCTCCCATCGCTACCGCTCGCAGTATGAGCGAGACGGCGCCGCCGTAAACGGTTCGTCGGCGAACTACATGGACGGTGGCCTCCGCACCAGCGTCCCGCTCCGACCCGCCCTCGACCTGCTGGTCACCGCCGACGGACGCTGGCAGAGCGGCCTGTCGATCCAGCAGGGGTTGGCGACCACTGGCGTCATGAGCGCCGGCGCCACCCTCGGCCTCATCGCGCGGGCCGGCAACCTGTCCTGGCAGCCATATCTGCGGGCTCAGGCCGGCAGCCTGTCGGCGCGCGATTCCGCAGCGCCTTCCACGGCGTTCTCCGGTGGGTCCGTCGGTGTTCTCGTCGTCACCCGCTTCTGAGCCGCCGATGACCATCCCCATGCCCCTCATCCCCATGCGTCGCTCCGCGCCCCGCCGGATCGCCGTCCGTGTCCTCGGCCTTCTCGCCACCCTCGCGGCGTGCAGCGACCCCGCCGACGTCACCAGCCCCGACCCGAACGCACCCGCCAGCATCGCGTTCTCGGCGTCCGTCTCCGCCTCCCGCGCCACCGTCGTCCAGCTGGCCGTCAAGGCGAAGTACCTCCGGCAGGGCGGCACCGCCGTCGACATGAGTGCGCAGACGCTGACACTCAGCGATGTCGCCACCCAGCAGGTCCCGGTCACGATCGATCTCGCGCCCTGCCTCGCTGACGCCGCGCGCGCCGGCAGCAGCGGGGCCGCCCCCGCCGCCGATGAATGCGTGGTCCGGCTCGACGTCGATCTGATCCTCGACGGGGCCTCCGTCGACCGCCAGGTGATCGGCCCCCTGTCGCTCAGCCCGGGCGTCCAGCGCACGGTGACACAGCCCGTCGCCCTCCGCGAGGTCGGCACCATCAGCATTGCGCCGCCCGCCGCCAATGTCGTCGCCACCGGCCAGCCGCTGCGCATGGAGTTCTCCCGTACCATGCAGCTCAACGCCACCGTGGCCGATGGCGCCGGGCGCCCGCTCACGGGACGCACGGTCACGTGGAGCAGCAGTGCCGCCAACGTCATGTCCGTCAACGCCGCCGGTCTCGTGACCGCCGTGGGGGTAGGCAGCGCCCTCATTACCGCGGAAGCCGGGGGGCGCACCGCGACTGTCGACGTCCGCGCCGTCCCACTGCCCGCCGCGATCACCATCATCTCGACGGGAGCGTCCGGTCAGGCCACCATTCGCTCGGCACCGGCCGGCATCGACTGCGCCATCAACGGGGCGGCGCTGTCGGGCACCTGCACCTTCACCTTCCCCGGTGACGCGCAGGTCGTGCTCAGCGCCACGCCGGCCTCCCTGTCCCAGATCGCCGGCTGGACGAACGACTGCAGCACGGCGACCGGGAACAGCTGCACCATCGCCACGTCGCAGGCGCGCACCGTCGGCCTGTCCGTCCGCGCCTTCCGCACGCTCACCGTGACCGGTACGGGCAACGGCTCCGGCTCCGTCACCAGTCCGGCGGGACTCAACTGCGCCGTATCCGCCGGCACCGCCAGCGGGACCTGCTCCGTCAGTGTCGCCGACGGGACCTCGATCACGCTCACCGCCAATGCAACCGCGCCCAACAGCGTGCGGAGCTGGACCGGTGACTGCGCGACCAGCACGGGCACCACCTGCACCGTGGTGATGAGCGCGAACCGCACCACCGCCGTGCGGTTCGATGCGGCCGTCGTGCTCACCGCGACGCCCGCCGGCACCGGCAACGGCGCCATCACGGCGTCGGGGCTCATCGCCTGTACGCGCACGGACGCCGTCAACGCCGGCACGTGCAGCAGCAGTGTGCCGTTCGGCTCCGTCGTCACACTCACCGCCGTCGCCTCGTCGTTCTCCACGTTCACCGGATGGAACGGCGTCTGCAGCGGCATCGTCACCACCTGTGCGGTCACGATGGATCAGGCGCGTGCGGTCGGCGCGACCTTCACCCGGCAGCGCGGACTCGTTGAGGTCATGCTGTCAGGCGCCGGAGCCGGTGGCCTCGCGGTCAACGGCACCACCCTCTGCACGAAAACCGCCACCGAAACCTCGCGCGCCTGCAGCATCACGCTCGACCTCGGATCGTCGGTGACACTGCTGGCCCAGCCCGGTGCCGCATCCACGTTTGCCGGCTACACGGGAACCGTCTGCACCGCGTCCGCCCCAGGCTGCCAATTCACGCTGCTCGGCAACGCCACCGTCGGCGTGACCTTCAATCCGGCGGTCAACATCCTCACGGTCGCCGCCGCCGCGAACTCGACCAGCAACGGCAATATCCTGTCCCCGGACTTCGCCATCTCGTGCTCCATCGTCGGCAACACGGCCTCCGGCATCTGCGCCACGCCGATTGCCGCGGGTGGTCGGATCTCGCTCACCGCACAGCCCGCCGGCACCGCCGCGTTCGCGGGATGGGGCGGTGAATGCGCCACCGTGCAATTCCTCGCCACCTGTGTCGTCAGTCCCACCACGTCGGCCACCGTCACTGCCAGGTTCGTGCCCGGCCTCAACGTCA
Source organism: Gemmatimonadota bacterium (assembly GCA_947475795.1). The sequence continues at coordinate 3,616 of CANJOX010000132.1, read as the reverse complement.
CGATGAGCCTCTTCGGCGGCACGGGGCGGTTCGAACTCCGGTCGGCCACGCAAAGCAAAACCTGCTCGCGGCAAAGCACCGACTCCACCAGCACCATGTGCGTGTTCCGGCTCCCCGTGAACGAGACGGTGACGGTCACCGCCGTCCCCAACCCGGGCATGGCATTCAGCAGCTGGTCGGGGATTTGCAGCGAACCCACACTGCCGTGCACGTTCGTGGTGTCGGCAAACAATTCGTTCCTCGGGGGCTTCTTCTTCTCGACTGCGGTGGGCGTGGCCCCGCCGAGCCCGATCACCCTGCGGCGCGACCCGTAACGCAAACGGGGACGTCGCATGGTGCGACGTCCCCGTTCGTGCGGCCCACGGTGCGGGCATCCGCTACTTCACCGTCCGCTCCGCCGACGCCAGCAACGTCTTCGCCCGTGCGTTGCTGGGGTTGGCCTGCACCGCCTCCTTGTACAACGCCACCGCTTGCGCGGGATTCTTGCGGTCCTGGGCTTCGATCGCACGGCTCACCAGCATCATGGAGCGCAGCTGATTGGGGCCTTTCGCGCCCACCGCCGCGCCTTCCTGAAAACCCGCCGGCACCGCCGGCAGTTTGAGCCCCGCGTTCAGCTTCGTGCCCAACTGGGCGAGCAGCTCCAGCATATTCTCCGCTTTCCCCGTCACCGACGTCGCGTATTCAAGCTCGGACGTTTCGGTGTTGATCGCCCGGACGTCCATGCGGATCCGCTCTTTCGGGTCGATCACGAAGCTCCCCATCAGCATGTGCAGCGCGCCCAGCGTCTTGCCCAACTTGGCCGCCGTTTCCTTCTCCACGCGACCGCTCGCGCCGAGATTCTGCTCCTCCAGCAAGGCCTGCAGGCGGTCACGCTCGACGACGCGGATGTTGGTGTTCGCCGAGAGTTCCGTGATCATCATCTCAGCGAGTCCCTTGCTGAGCGGCGCGTATTCGGCATTGTTGCTGATCGCGCCGTTCGTGAAGTACAGCACGGCAACGGTGGGACGTGACGACGGCGCAGTTTGTGCGGCCGCCGTGGCGAGCGCCATCGGCAGCGAGAGCGCGGCGAGAACAATGGCCCGGAAGGAGCCGCGAGCGAGCGTAGCAGTCAGCATGCAAGTATTCTCCGAAGGGTGAGATTCCCAGAACATACCGTCGGTCGCCCCCTTTCGTTCAGGTCGTATGCCGAAAGTCTGCCCCGTCTGCGGCACCAGCTATCCCGATCCTAACGTCTTCTGCCCGTCCGACGGCAGTACGCTCCGTGCCGCCGAGGCGGATGGCGACCTCATCGGCAGCGTCGTCGCCGACCGGTACCTCGTGACCGATCTGCTGGGCGAGGGGGGGATGGGCAAGGTCTATCTCGCCCGCCACGTCCGGCTGCCGCTGCAGGCCGCCATCAAGGTGCTGCGCCCCGAGCTCCTCAAAGATGCCGCTTCGGTCGCCCGTTTCAATCGGGAGGCAGCCAACGCCAGCCGCATCGAGCACGCCAGTGTCGCCCGCGTCTTCGACTTCGGGGAGACCAGCGACGGGACCGTCTACCTGGCCATGGAGTTCATCGCCGGACGGCCCCTGAAGGACGTCTTGGAGGCCGACGGCCCGCTCACGGCGGCGCGGACCGCCGTCATCGTCCGGCAGGTCGCCGACGGGCTCGACGCCGCTCATCGCCTTGGCATCGTGCACCGCGACCTCAAGCCCGACAACATCATGGTGACCGTCGATGACGACGGCACCGACCGGTGCAAGGTCGTCGATTTCGGCATCGCCAAAGCGATCGGCAGCAACGAAAAAGAAGCCGGACTGACGCGCACCGGCTTCGTCGTGGGCACGCCGGAGTTCATGAGCCCCGAACAGTTGCTCGGCACGGAACTCGATCACCGCAGCGATGTCTATGCCCTCGCGCTGGTGGCCTACACCTGCCTCACGCTCGACCTGCCCTTCGACCGCAACACCCCCGACCGCGGCATGACCGCGCGCCTCATGAGCACGCCGCGGCCGCTCGCGGTGGTCCGCCCCGATATCGCATGGCCGGCCGCCCTGCAGGCGGCGCTCGATCAGGCGCTCGAGCGCGAGCCCGGCAATCGCACCGCCTCCGCCGGCGCGTTCGCCAAGGCACTCGAGGCCGCGCTCAGCCCCGGTGGGGCCGCGCCGGCCACCGCCGCCCTATCCGCGCCGGTCGCGCCCCCCGCCGCCACGCCCGCACCCGTCGCCACGGCACCCGTCGCCGCGGCACCCGTCGCGGCCGCCACGGCACCAGCGGTCGTACCACCGCCGGCGGTCGCGAGCACGCCCGCACGAAAGAGCGGGAAATCGGCTGCCATCGATCAGCCCCCTCCGCGGCGCCGCACGATCTCGTGGCCGCGCGTCCGTCTACCCAGCCTTGGCTTCCTCCTGTTCGTCGGGGGGGCGTGGTGGTTCGCCACCAAACAACGTGCCCCTCGCCCCAGCGACGTGAATCAGCTGGTCCGCGACGCTACCCAGACCGCCAACGCCGTCGTCGACGGTGCGCAGTCCGCCGCCGCCTCGGCACAACGGGCCATCGAGTCGGCCCAGTCCGACGCGCCGGCCACCAACGCGCCGGCCTCAACGCGGACGGCGGAGCGACCGACCAGCGGCGCGACCGGCACAAAGGCAGCCACCCCCGCCTCGGCCGCCGTTCCAGTGGCACCGCCGACACCGTCACGTTCCGCCGCCGGCCGCCGCACGCTCGACAGCATCGCGAAAGCGCTCGATCCGCTCACCGCCACCGAAGCCGATGCCAGCGCCGCCATCCCGGTCCTGCGCAACCTCATCGCCGGGTTGTCGTCCGATGAGGATCGTGCCTGGGCCTACATCCGCATCGCCGAGGCCCATCTGCTCATGGACGAGGTGAAGCCGGCCTGCAACGCGCTGCGCACCGCGCGGGGGCTCGCGCAATCCATGACGCAGGCCGATGTGATCACCAACTACACCGGCAAGTTGAGCTGCGCGCCGTAACACCACCGGCGCGCAGCGGCTGATCGGCCCTTACTTCGTGACCTGCGACACGCAGCTCATGCGACCGAGCCAGCCGCGGGTCAGCACATTCGACGCCTCGCGGCGCAGCGCTTCGAATCGCACCATCACCGGCTCGGCATCCTTGCCGGTGGCATTCCACGTCACGTTCTGTCCTTCGAACGCGTCGGCCGCCGAGACCAGCCGGAACATCGCCCAGTCACCACCGGCCGCCCGCACCTTGATCGGCTTGTTCTTCTTGAACTGCGCCTGCAGCTCCGCATCGCGCCCGTTCGTGGCCGGCCACACCACCTCGTTCTTGAACGACTTCTGATCGAAGCGGGCTTCCTTGCCGTTGTTCTTCAGGATCATGAGCGGCGTCCGGTCAGTGATCACCCCGCTCGCGAGCCACCGCACCATCGGCGTGGTGGGATCCTCGGCGAACAGCGCCGCCGAAACCTCCGCCGCCCGGTTGAAGAACGACACGAAGCTGGCCGAAAGCTCGACCTTGCCACCGCCCTTCGGCACCCACGCGCTGCCCTGCTTCTCGAGATAGGGCGCCAGCCGTTCCTGCTGCAGCACCCACAGCTCACCCGTTCCCGGCGCCAGAATTGCCTTCACGTCGGCCAGACTGGCGTCGGTGGCG
>CANJOX010000131.1 GCA_947475795.1 Gemmatimonadota bacterium | reverse complement strand
CCAAACGTGTAGAGTTGCAGGTTGTCGTTCACGGTGTGTGCGGCGTTGAACATGCCAACCAGATCCACCGTGGCGGCGTCACCCGACCAGTGCGTCGCACGCTGCGCGGTCGCTTCGCGGGGATCGCCGTTGGGATACTGCTGGCGCGGATCGGCAAACGTGCGGTTGGTCATGGCACGGTTGCGCCATTCCACGCCGGCGTGGAAGTAGCCGCCGCTGCCCCACGAAATCCCCTGGTCGGCGCTGACGACGGTATTGCTGCCGTCATTGCGCTTGCCCAGCCCGGGGACGTCGGTGTTGTACTGGCCCGTCTGGCTGGAGACGTCGCCCGTGCCGGCGCCCTTCAGAATGATGTTGATGACACCCGCGATGGCGTCGGAGCCGTACTGGGCGGCCGCGCCGTCACGCAGGATTTCGATGCGGTCGATCATCGACGCCGGGATGGCGTTGAGGTCCACCGCCGACGTACCACGACCCACCGTGCCGTTGTTGTTGATCAGCGCGCTCGTGTAGCGGCGCTTGCCGTTCACGAGCACCAGCGTCTGGTCGGGTGCGAGGCCGCGCAGCGTGGCCGGACGCACATGGTCCGTACCGTCCGCCACGGCGGGGCGCGGGAAGTTCAACGACGGCGCCGCCGCCTGCAGCATCTGCGCCGTCTCGACGCGTCCCGTCGACTTGAGCGCCGCCGTGTTGATCACGTCAACCGGGACGGGGCTCTTCACCAGCGTCCGCTCGCCACCGCGTGAGCCGGTCACGGCCACGGCCTCGAGCTGCGTGGTGGACTTGTCGAGCGTGAAGTCCTGCGACACGCGCCCACCGGCCGCCACCGTGATGCTGGCGGTCTTGCCGGCATAGCCCAGCATACGGACGCGCAGCTCGTAGGTGCCCGGGCGCAGCGCGAAGCGATAGGTGCCGTCCGCACGCGAGATGGCGCCGACCTGCGTTCCGACCACCCCAATGGAGGCGCCTTGCAGTGCCTCGCCCGACCCGCCCACTGTCACCTTGCCTTCCACAGTCCCCGTGGCCTGCCGTGCCTGAAGGGGAGGGGCGACACCCAGCGCGGTGAGACTACCGGCGAGGGCAAGTGCAACGAGACGACATCTGCGAATCATGAGCGGCGCTCCGGGAAGGGGGAGGAGACCCGACGGGTCAGTTGATCCCATAACATTCCTCCCGATGGGATAAACCGCAAATATCTGCACATGAAATCCCCTTTCCCGAGGTCCGGCCCTCAGGCGGGGACGGCCCCAACGCAACGCCCCCGCCGCGACCGGAGTCACGGCGGGGGCGTTGATGGACCGACGGGGGGTCAGCTCTTGAAATTCACGTTGTTGCGCGTCTCCACGTCGGGGAGCGGGACGCACGTCATGTTGCTGTAGGCCTGCCCTTTCCGGTTCACGCCCGACGAGGGGAACGCGATCTTCTTGCGCAGCATGTCGCCGAAACGCTGCCCTTCGCTGAACAGCTGCCGGCGACGCTCTTCGATCACGATGGCGACCAGGTCGGTGCCTGCTGCCGGCATCGCCATCGGGGCAATGCTCGAGAGGGCACGCACACGGTTGATCGCATCGATCGCCGCCTGTCCCGTGGACGCTTCCGCCAGAATCAGCTGCGCCTCGGCGTACGACGCAATCGTCAGCGGTGCCGCCCCGCTGCCGCTGAACTTCTGCTGTTGCCACATCGGTGTCACGTTGTCGAGCCCGACGCGGTTCAGGTTGGTCACGCGTACGCGCGGATCGGCCGCCCCGTTCACCGTGAGACCGCGGTAGTCCGGGCCCACGGAGAGGTAGTTGTTTCGCACCGTGAGATTGTAGATACGGTTCTCACGTCGAACATCCACCTCCGAGAACTCCGCGATGCGCGAGAAGCCGCTCGGCACCAGCGCCGCGTCGGCCGCCGCCCCCGCCAAATTGCCAAGGTTCAGACGCGTCCGCGCCCGCCCCACGCGCGCCATGTTCAGCAAACTGGCGTCATTGATCGCGGTCGCCGTGACGATCGCGTCGGAGAAGCGCTTCTCGGCGATCGCGAACGCCGCGGCCGGCGTGACACTCGGCCCACCGTCGATGGCCAGTTCGCACATCGATTCGGCGAGCAGCACGTACATGTACCCCGAATAGGCATCCATTTCGGCCAGCATCCGCTGGCGGTTGGGGACCTGCGCATCGGTGAACGCTTTCAGACGGGTGCTCAGATCTTCCAGCTGAAAGCGCGCCTGTTGCGCCGGCGTATAGAAACCCATGGACGTGGTGGTGCGGCTGCCGGGACAGCTGCCCGGCGCCTGCTTGATCTCCACGATGCCACGCCACTCCCACGGGTGATTGTCGACGAATCCGTTCGACGACAGGTACTCGCCGGACAGCATGCCGGCGCTGGCGGCGAACTGCACGAAGGCGCACTGCGCCGACTGGAGTGCCGCCGCTTCAAGAATCGGAGCGAGGCCGGGATCGCTGAGCGCATCCGCGGTCACGCGCCCGGGGTTATCGACGGCGAGGAGGCTGTTGCACGACGCGGTGGCCGCGAGCGAGAGCACCAGCGTCGCGCGCCGGAACGTGATCTTCATCATGATCGTCTCGGTGGGTCAGAAGGTGAGTCGGACCGTGGTCACGAAACTTGCCGTCGGTGGCAGGATCGTCTGGAATCCGTTCGACAGCTGGCCGACGGCACGAATCTCCGGATCCCACGCATGGCGGCCGGCGATATCGACGTCGATACGACCGTCGCGCGACGTGTTCCATCCGTGCTGCTCCGTCCAGAGCATCGACAGATTGCGGCCGGCGACGCTGACCGACCCGCCCTGCGCGCCGATGAACCGCACGAACTTCGGTGCAATCGTGTACGTCGCCGACACTTCACGCAGGCGGAGGAATCCGGCCTTGTACGTACCCGGCACGTCGGCCTCGATCGCGCGGTAGACCTGCAGCAACGGATCGTTGCGGAGCAGGACCGCTTCGGTCGACCCCTGGTTGTGCAACGCGCGGATTTCCGTGTTCGACTGAATGTGGCCGCCGTTGCCGTCTACGCGGGCATACAGGCGAAGGTTCTTGAACAGCGTGAGCGTGGAATTCACACCGAACTGCCACGTGGGCTGCGAGTGCCCCCAGTACACGCGCGGTGCCGACGCGCAGGCCACCTCGGCTCCACCCTGCTCGAGCCCCGCCTTGCCCGTGCCGCCGTCGCAGATGGACGTGAGCACCGTGCCGTTGGCATCAATCGTCGCGGACTTCACCTTGTACATGAAGAAGTCGGCGATGCCGAAGCCCACGCGGTTCTGGGCCTGTCCACCGCCACCGACGGTGAGGAACTGCGTGCCACCCATGTCGACGATCTGGTTGCCGTTGTTTGAGATCTGCGTGCCGACTTCCCACGCCAGCTTCTCGCCGCGCAACACGTTCACGTTGAGGCCGACTTCATTGCCCCAGCCTTTCACCTTGCCGATGTTGACGACCTGTGAGCCGGGGAAACCAACCGAGGGCGGAATCGGCGAGTTGACGATCGCGTCGGTCACGTTGCGCTGGTAGTACGTGTACTCGAGCTCCACGCGTCCATCGAGCATCGTGGCTTCGAAGCCAGCTTCCGACTCGGTGCTGCGTTCCGGCTTGAGCGCGGGGTTACCGAACGACGCGGGTACGAGCCCAGCGGCGTTCTGGTAGCCGACGCTCGGGTCGTACAACCGCGACGCGTCGAAGGTGCCAGGCTGCGTGCCCGCCGCGCCGATTGCGCCGCGCAGGCGCAGCGACTGCGTGAAAGGCATCTTGAACCACGGCTCTTCGCTGATCACCCACGAACCGCTCAGCTTCGGATAGTAGATCGCCGAGAAGTCTTCGCCGAACGTGCTGTTGTCGTCACCGCGCACCGCAGCCGTGAGGAAGACACGATTGTTCCACGCCAGCTCCTGCTGCACGAACATGCCGACCGTGGCGTTGGCGAGGTAATCCTCGGTGCCGCTGCGGGTCGCGCCGCCGGAGATCGTGGTGATCGGGCCGGCGGGGAAGGTGAGTGCCGAGGCGCCGATCGAGCTCAATTCGTTCCGGAACGCCTGGAGGCCCATGGAGCTCGTCATGCCGAACGGACCGATGTTGTACTTGAGCGATCCGGCGTAATCGAGCGTGAACACCGTGCGCGCGCTCCGCGTGACGTTCTTCGAACCCAAACCATTGCTGGCGAGGAAGTCGAGATTGCCCAGCGGCTGGCGCGGATACATGAACGACGCGTTCTCAGAACCGACGTCGAAGCCGGTGGTGAGCCGATGCGTAAACCACGGCTTCGGCGCGTAGTTCGCCTTGAGGCTGAGCGTCGTGCGATCCACGTCGGCGAGACTCACCGCATCGTCCCAGCTTTCCGGCGGCGAGTTGTAGAAGCCGCGCTTGCCGGTGCCGATCGCGAGCGGCGTGCCCCACACCAGCTGGCTGAAGGGGTCGATGTCAATGGCACCCTGCGCGAGGCGGGCGCGATCACGCACGTGGCCGAGGCTCGCCGAGAGCCGCAGCGTCTTGCCGGCGGTCATGTCCACGTTGGCGCGCGCGCTGAACTTCTTGTCCCAGTTGTGCTGCACGATGCCGACGTCGTCATCCCAGGAGCCGGCGATGTAGTAGCGGGCATCGTCGGTGCCGCCGCTCAGGCTCGCACTGTAGCCCGCGTTGCGCCCGTTCGTGAAGATCGGACCGTTGCCGAATTCCGCTTCCTGGCGATAGATGTTGACCCCCTCGACCGCGTTCGTCGTGGGGTTGCGCGCGTAGTTGAAACCGGCGCGTCCTTCCGGATTCTGCATCCAGTTGGTGCCCTGACGCGTCGTGAAATCGAACTTCGGCTTGCCCGACTTGCCCCGCTTCGTGATGATCTGAATCACGCCGTTGGACGCTTCGGTGCCGTACAGCGTCGAGGCGGCCGGGCCCTTGATTACTTCGATGCTCTCGATGTCCTGCGGATTGATGTCGTTCAGGCGGCTCGCGCCGGCCCCGCCGCGCTGACCGGGACCGCGGGACGCCGACGCATCCATACGGATGCCGTCGATGTACACGATGGGTTCGTTGCTCAGCGAGAGACTGCTGGTGCCGCGCACGCGCAGCTGGGCACCGGTGCCGACCTGACCGGTGGACGGCAACACGATCAGGCCGGGTGTCCGGGCGCCGATCAGTTCGTTCACGCTGCGGGCCGGTGCGATCTCGAGCACCTTGGAGGCATCGACCGTGCTCACCACGTTGCCGATGGCGCGACGCTGCGTGACACCGGCCGTGCCGGTGACGACGACCTGATCGAGCTGCATCAGCCGTTCGGCCAGACTGAAGTCTGCCGTGTACGTCTGACCGGCGGCCAGCGTGAGGCGTCGCTGCTGCTGCGTATAGCCCACCAGGCGCACGCGCACGGTGACGACACCGCTGGCGGTGCTGACCACGGAGTACCGCCCGCTCTCGCCGGCGCGGGCGCTGCCGGCCAGCGTACCATCGGCATCACGGAGCACCGTGATCTCGGCGCCAGCCAGCGGACGCTTCGAGGTGGAATCCACAACCTGCCCACTGATCGTGACCGGGCTCTGTGCGCGCGCGCTGCCGGCCAGACAGAGCAGCGCGAGCGGCACGAGGTATCGTGCTACGCGAAACGTTCGGGACATCGACTCTCCTCGGTGTGAGTCGGAGGACGTGCCGACGGACTGCGGTGTCGACACATGCGATGGCATCGCGAGGCGCCGTGTGCGCGTCGGAGATCCATCTGACCGTGCTGACATACGGCGCCGGAATACGTCTGTCAAATGCAGTGGGGCACTGCGACGGCGACGGCGCAGCATCGAATACGGCTCGTCATACAATCGCAGCGCTTCAGCGTCGCGACGCCGGGCCACGCGTCACGACGAGATCAGTGCGTGCGGAGCACACCATACGCGCTGGGCGGTCGATCAGTCGGACCGGCCCACCAGATGCGCGCGCCGGCTTGCGCGCGGAGTGCGTCGGGGATGGCCGGCAGCGCGAGGCGGCGATTGTCGGCCATCCGCAGCATGAAGCGCGCGCCCTCACGCTCAAGGATGCCATCCTGCGTGGGGATGCCATCGGCCGCCCTGACCACCATCCGTTGCGCGGTGAATTGCCGCGTGGCCCGTGGATCGGCGTCGGGGGCACCGATACGGCCGAACACCACCACCTCGAGCCCGCTGGCGGCGCGCAGCACCAGCTCGTCGGCGCCATCCACCAACCACGCCACACCGGCGTCCGTTGAAATCTGGATCCGTGTGCGCGGGTCGTTTCCCACGATCGCGAGGACGCCGCGCAGCGAGTCGGCAACGGGCACCGCGCGCGCCGGTTCCGGAATCACGCGGCCGGTGCACGCGGTGGTGAATGCCCCTGTCACGCCGAGCAGACCGGACAGCAGAGCCACTACATACCGTTGTTGCGGTGGCACTCGGCTCACGGCAGCCGCAGGATGGCCAGGCGGAGCAGCGTGGACGGCGCGCCGCCCGTCACATTGCGCAGCTGCAGCAACTGGGGCCCCGATGATGTGCCCGCGAGTTCGAAGTAGGCATGGGCACCGCCGCGCAGTCCCGTGCGGGTGGACTCGAAGCCGCCGGCGGGCAGGGCCACGGGGGTGATCGGAAATCCCGTGGTCCAGCGGCTCCGCCACGCCGGATCCGCATTCAGGCCGGCGTAGATATCACGCAGGTTCCACGTGGGCACGAGGACATCGGCGTTGGCCGTGCCGAGCCCCGGGAAGTCGTCGGCGAAGAGCGCGAGCCCCCATCCGCCGATCAGGCGGTCCATCGGTACGCCGGCGGTCGCTGCCAGATTGCTGGCGCCGGTGGTGACGCTGTTCGTCAGCGCCCCGAGAAATGCCGCATCGCTCGCGCCGTACCGGTCAATGGCGTAGCGCACGAGCGACCACACAGTCTGATAGAACACCGATCCCGATTGGTCCGTCCCGTCACCGTATGGCGACCAGTTCCACGGCTCGAGCAACTTGGGCCGGATCTCGTTGAACTGACGACGCATGCCGTAGCTGGGACGACGCAGCGCATCGGCACTGTTGCAGGTGGCGTTGGCCGGATTGAAGTCGCAGTAGATGCCATTGCCGGCAGCGGTGCCGTAGCCGGTGTTGGCCCGCCACGCCACGCGGTGCAGCGAGGCGCGCACCCAGATCTCTTCGGCGTGCCGGGCCGTGCCTTCCTCGAGCCATGACTGCTCGAACGATGGGGCGTTGTTCGCCACGCGCGCCGACAGGGAGGCGATGTGCTTCACCTCGTGCACCACCGTGCGCGTCATGAAGTAGAACCAGCCGTCGGCGAAGGCCGTGCTGTTCACATTCGACCCGGCCGTCGTGGGGACCGTCCCGTAGAACAGCTCACCAACGTTGCTGGCGGCACGGTTCGTGGTGTTGCGCACCGACTGGTCGCACGACGTCACGTACGCCGCGGCGCCGGTGCCGTTCAGCTGCTGTGTGAACACCATCTGGATCCGACCGTCGTTGTCCAGCTGGGCATCACGCCGCAGGGGATCGCCGAAGGTGGACCGGATCGCCTCGTATTGATCGGTGTCGAAAATCGTGCCGATGCGCGCGTAGTAGCCGGCCAGGGCACTGTCGGCCGACGATTGCAGCGCGTTGGCGGAATCCTCCCAGATAACGGCCCGCGTACCGATGTAGATCGCGCGCGCCCGGAACGTCTTCGTCGAGTCGGCGCAGCCGCCGTAGTTGTAGTAGAACGCGCGCACGTCGCCCACGGCCGGCGCGGCCACCGCGCGCGTGGTGCCGCTGCGGCGGTCGCCGCTACTGCGGTCGCCGCTACTGCGGTCGCCGCGCTCGCGGAACGCGCCACTGGCCTGCAGGGATGCATACAACGCCCGCTCGCGCTCCAGATGCGACAGGTGTGCCGCGTCACGGCGCGCCGAGGCGTCCGGTCGCGTTGCCTCGTCCGTGGCCGCGACGCGGCTGGGGGGTGCGGCCGGGATGCGCATGGCGCTTCCGCCCGGCGGCGGCGTGTTGCCGGCGATGATGAAATCGGTGAGCGTGTTGGGCGATGTCCCCGCGCTCGACACCACCACGAGATAGCGAGCCGACGCCACAGCCGTGAGCTCATTACACGCGCTGGCATCGGCCGCGGTCAGAATCAGTGATTCGCCGCGGGCCAGGGTGCGCGTCGGCACTGTGAGCGCCGCCGTCAGTGGCACGCTGCCGCCGTCGGTCGTCGCGACGCGGATCGCGACCGCCCCGCTGCTCACGCAGGGGACGACCACGGTGAGCTGCGTCGGCGTGGCGGTCAACACGGTCGCCGCGACCCCCTGTACCGTCACGCGATTGTCGGTGGTGACGGGGGCGAAGCCGGCACCTGAAAGCGTGACCGTTTGT
>CANJOX010000130.1 GCA_947475795.1 Gemmatimonadota bacterium | reverse complement strand
GCGAAGCCGAAGGGCTTGAAGCCCATGGACTCCATGCCGCAGTCGGCGGCGAAGATCATGAGGTCGGCCCACGAGAGGGCGTTGCCGTACTTCTGCTTGATGGGCCACAGCAGGCGGCGGGCCTTATCCAGATTGCCGTTGTCAGGCCAGCTGTTGAGGGGGGCGAAGCGCTGCGTGCCGGCGGACGAGCCGCCGCGGCCGTCGCCCGTGCGGTAGGTGCCGGCGCTGTGCCACGCCATGCGCACGAAGAAGGGGCCGTAGTGGCCGTAGTCGGCCGGCCACCAATCCTGCGAGTCGGTCATGAGCGCGACGAGATCCTGCTTGAGGGCCTCGACGTCGAGCGTCTTGACGGCGTCCGCATAGGTGAAGCCCGCGTCCAAGGGAGTGGACATCGGGGAGCGCTGATGGAGGATGCCCAGGTTGAGCGCGTTGGGCCACCAGTCACGATTCGAGCGGCCGCCGACCGCGGTGGCCTTGGGCGCGGTACCACCGTGCATGACGGGGCATTTGCCGCCGGTCCCTGAACTGCCTTCCATATGCGACTCCAATCGGGCTACGGGTGTTGACCTGCTCGGTCCGGGACGGGGAAACAGATCCGGACAGCGTTGAATCGTGTGAAGTTAGGAGTGTCTGATATAGCCCGCAATCGGGGAAACGCTATACAATCCATAGCCGAGGCTTATAGTTCAGCATGGACACGCATCTGCTGCGGGCATTTGTGGAGACCGCCGACGCCGGCTCGCTGAGCCGGGCGGCGCGGCATCTGGGGGTGTCGCAGCCGTCGCTCACGGGGCAGATCCAGCGGCTCGAGACGCATCTGGGGGCGCCACTGTTCGACCGGCATGGGCGCGGGGTGACGCTCACCGAGGCGGGGGAGGCGCTGTATCCGCGGGCGCGCCGCATTCTGGACGACGTGCGTGACACCGAGGACGCGATCCGCCGCGAGCGGGTGGCGGGGGTGGGCACGTTGAGCGTGGGGGCGATCCCCACGGTGGCGCCGTACGTGCTGCCGGCGGCGGTGCAGCGGCTGCGGGCGCGTCACACGGCGGTGCGCGTGGAGCTGCGCGAGGACTACAGTGCGGTGCTGGCCCGGCTGCTGCTGGACGGCGCGCTCGACGTCGTGATTGCGGCGCTGCCGTATCCCTTCGAGCACCTGGACACCGAGGTGCTGGGCACCGATGCGCTGGTGGTGGCGGTGCCCGCGTCGCATGCGGCGGCGCGCGCGGGTCGCATCACGATGTCGCAGCTGCGCGATGCGCCGGCGGTCACGCTCGATCCGGCGCACTGTCTCGGCGAGCAGGTGGCGGGGTTCTGCTCGAGCCGGCAGGTGTCGCCGAGTGTGGTGTGTCGCAGCGCGCAGCTGGCCACGGTGCTGGAGCTGGTGGGGGCGGGGGTGGGCATCTCCATCGTGCCGGCGATGGCCGCCGTGCGCCACAACACGCCGCAGTGCGCGTACGTGCCGCTGGCCGACCACCCGTTGCAGCGCGAGATCGTCGCGGTGTGGCGACGGGGAGCGGGGCAGTCGGGGCCGGCCCGGGCGTTTGTGGACTGCGTGCGCGAGGTGGTGCGGGAGCGGTAGGGCGGCGGGGCAGTGGGCTGGCCCCACACCCGACGTGGCATTCCCGCGGCCCATGGCGAATAGCCCACAGCCGAGAGCCGTCAGCCTGACAGCACCATGCCTCGGGAACCCACAGCCCCCCGCCTCTGAGGGCGAAAGAGCGCTTTGGGGCTCTCGGCTACGGGCCGTGGGCCGTGGGCCGTGGGCCTTGAGCCATCGGCCGACAGCCCCCTGCTGTCGTCCAAAACGCCCCGGATTGTACGGGTTCCCCTTTCGCGCGACGGGGCCCAGGGCGCGCATGTTCGCATCGGTACCCTTTTCCGCCCCGCTCACGGTTCGCATGATGCGACGCCGGTACGCGACACCGGGAGGCCATCTCCGCATGCGATTCCGATGGACCCGTGGCCGGCACTCCGCGCCCGGGGCGATCTCCGTAGTGGCGGTGATGCTCATGCTGCCGGTCCAGACCGGCTGCGTGGTGCATGCCCGTGCCCTGCCGGCGATCGTGCGGCGCGACACCGTGTGGTATGTCTCGGCGCGTGCGCGCCATGACGGCCGCGCCCGGCGCGCCCTTGCTGACAGCCTCGAATACGGGGCGGCGATCTTCGAGTACGCCCCGGTGCGCGACCCCTTCACCGATGCACTGCCCAGCGGGCTGCGTGATTCGCTGCGCCTCACCCGCGATGCGTTCCTGACGGCGCTGCGGGCGCGCGGTGCCTCGCAGACAGCGCCCGACGACTTCACCGTGGTGTACGTGCACGGGTTCGGGACGGGGCTGGGCGAGTGCTGGAGTCAGCCATTCGCCGCGCGCGTCCGTTCCCAGTCTGCCGCCCCGTGGGTTGCCTTCTGTTGGCCGTCGCATGGCGCGGGGGTGACGTGGCCGCGGACGGGTAGCCTCGTTGTGCGTGCCTACGAGGACGACACCGCGGCGGTCACGGCAAGCGCGCCGGCCTTCCGGCGCGTGCTTACCGAGGTGACGGGCACCCTCGGGGCATCGCGGGTGGTGCTCGCCGCGCATTCGCTAGGCGGGCGGTTGGTCGGCGAAGCGCTGCTGCAATCCGAGGCAACCGATCCGGCATGGTCGAACAACACACGGCTGCGCGCCATCGCCTTTCTCGCCCTCGATCACGACGCCGCGCGCTTCGGGGATACGATCGTGCCCGTGCTGCGCTCGCGCGCAGAACGGCTCGTGCTGTACACCTCGCGGCGCGATCGCGCGCTGGGGATCTCGCGGCGCGTTCACGACACGCCGCGCGCCGGTCTCGCTGAGCCGACGCCACTGCGGCGGGCCGGACTCGAAACGGTGGATATGACGGACGCGCTGGCGGCGGACGGCTGGTGGCAGCGCCTCGTGGGTAACCGGCACTCCATCCGTCGCGCGTCGGTCGCGGTGTGGGACCTCACCCACGTGGTCGGGGGGGCCTACGCCGCGTGGTGCCGCGACACGGTCGGCGTCGGCCGCCAAGTGGCGGATGGGTCGTGGCGGCTGCTGGCCGGCCGGCGTCCGGACACGACGCGACTCGCGCGCTGTTCCCCGTTCGTGCCGACCGACCGTGCCCCGTCTTCCTCTGCCGGGGCGTCACGATGACCCGTGCCGGCGCCGCGATCGTGTCCGTCGTTGCCATCCTGTGCACCCTTGGCACCGCGCAGGTGCAGGTGCAGGCGCAGGCGCGACGGCCGGACGAAGGGGGCACCACCGTCTCGCTCGGCCAGCCGCCGCGTTGGTTGCCTACCACCGGCGTGGTGACCGGCGTCCAGTCCCATGATGGCAGCCGCACGGCGGTGAGCGAAGCGCGCCTCGGCGTGTATACGGAGTTGGCGAGTCGCGTGCTCGGTTTGGGTGGCGTGCACGCCGAGGTGTACGGCGGCTCCGTGGACACCCGCGGAAACGGCGGCGCGCGGGTGCGTGTCGCGTCGCCGTTTCTGCGACTGGCCGCGGGCGCGGATTACAACGCGCGCTCGGGCGAATGGCGCTCGATCGTCTCGCTGGTGCAACCGGTGCGGCGCGGCGGTCTCTTCCGCGATGGCACGGTCTTGCGCTTCGATCTGCTGGGGGGCACCGAACCGGCCCTGCTGGTGGGGCTGGAGACGCCCGTGTTGCGCCGTGTCCCGATCGGCAAGACGCGCGCACGCCGCGATTACGTGCCAATGCGCGTCACTCCGGCGCCGCCGCCCAGCGGGCCGCTGACAGGCCGTGCACTGCGCCGCGTGATGGACAGCGTGCGGACGGCGGCGCACAACGTGCGCTGGCTGACGGTGCCGTGGGTGGATCACACGGGGAGTGGCGGCGCGGCCAGCGATCGCGCGGTTGTGCAGCGACTCGAGCGGTTGCGCTCGTCGCTCGCCGCGCTGGGCGGTGACACGACCATCCCGGCGGTGGAGCGCGAGTCGCGCCGGTATCACGATGCGCTGGATGTCGCGTTCTCGCTGGCGGTGGCCAGCGCCGCTGACGGGAATGGCGGTGTGCAAGATGGGAGCGCGCCCCCGTCCACAACTCCTGTTGCGTCGACCTCGTTGGGGCGCCGCGTGGCCGACGAGGCACGACAGGTCTTGCTCGATGAAGTGTTGCTGCCGTACGACCGCCTGCTCGGTCAGGACAAGCAGGACGACACCACGCTGCCCTTCGTCGCGTTGGCGCGCGGGGCGTTCCTGCGTTGGCTCCACGTGTCGTCGGGGGTAACGCCAGACGCCATGACGCCGACGTTGTCGGTGTTCTCGGAGCTGCTGGCCATCACGGAAGCGATGCGCGCCGAGGCGCACCGGGAGTGGGGGAGTGCCCGGTACGTGTGGTTGCCGCTCCAGTTGGCGTTGCGCCCCGGAGCGTATGACTCACAGGCAGAACTCGACCATCTGATCACGCGCGCGACGCGCGAGCCGTTCCGCGAAGGGAACTCCGTGTCCTACGTGATCAACGAGCAGTTCCAGTGGCAGCTGAACCGGACGATCCGTGCCGCGGAAGATTACCACGTGCTGTGGATTCACGATTTCCGGGGCTACGATGCGCAGGGGAAGCCCGATGAAATGAGCTTCCGGCACGTGCTGCGTTCGTACTTCACCGCAATGACGGCCCGCGTGCGCGCCTACGATAAGACGGGGCGGTTTCCGACGTATCTGATTCTGCTCGATCAGTTCTTCTACGACGCACGGAAAGCGCGGCTGTGGATGAGCCTCCTCGAGGATCCGATGCACCATCGGGTGCAGCTGGGCGGGGCGTACGCGGCGTGGGACGACTCGTTGGCTGTGGCGCAGCAGGCGTTGCGCGACGCGGTTGATTCGTCGGCCCTGCTGAGGGCGCAGCGGCGGCAGTACGGTGAGGCGTGGCTGCGCACGCTGGTGAAGGTGCACGTGAACATCACGAACACGGCGGACCCCACGTTCTGGAGCTGGCATCTGGCCACGGGCTTCCCCGTGCCCGACACCTGGATGCGCGACCATCGCAAGGTGGCGTTCTACGATATCACCGAGGAGGATCCGAACCGGGGCGAGGCGATTCTGACGGGGGCGGGCGTGGGCGAACACTACGCCAATCTGTCGTGGGAGGACCGATCGCTGTTGCTGCGCGGGCCCGCCGCGCTGGCCATCAAGGGCGCCGCCCGCGCGTTACTGGAAACGCACGGCATCACGGGCGACCGGGTGCCGGCGGCCCTGCAGCCCCGCGCGTTGGCGGATGGCTATACGGTGCAGATCGAGCAGTCGGGGAGCGACGGGGCACGTCGGCTCCGGGCCGCGATTCTGCAGAACGGCACCGGCTACCGTGACAAGCAGATCAATGTTGCTAAGGCGATTCTGTACACGCTGATGCCACCCGGTTCGGTGATCAAGATCCCCGATTCGCTCTGGAACGGGACCTTCTGGGGGTCGGCGCTGATCGGCTGTGCGCTGCGTGGTGGCCGTGTGCTCGTGATCACCCCCGCGTTGGTGAATGCCCCGGCGCGTTCGTTCGGATCCATCATCCGCAGCCGCGAACTGTTGTGGCGCCTGATCGTGGCGTCCCGGGTGTTCGAGGACGAACTACGCACACGCGGCGGCATGCTGAAGGTCGGCCTGTTCAACTCCGCACTGCCCGTCACGAATATTCCAGCCAAGGTGCTCGGCGTACGCCGCACCCTGCAGCAGCACGCGTGGCTGCACGATCTGTTCGACTTTCCCCCGTCGGTGTACACCGGCCTGGAGGCGCTCGCCGCACAGTATGCGGCGGTGCCATTTCCGGTGCCCGACTCCACCGACTTCGAGTACCGACGGTATCCGCAGCTGCACATGAAAGCCAACTTCATCGCGTCCCGTGAGGCGTGGCGGGTGATGGCGCAGGAGGAGTGGGTGGACTTCACGCGGCAGTACGTCCCGCGGCGGATGGCGCAGGTGAACTCCCGCGGCATGGCCGTGCAGAGTTTCGGCGAGCACCCGGAACCGCTGATCGATGTCGGCGAAGACGTGGTGCGCCGGTGGTACGACGGGCTGCCCGTCGCGCAGCGCGAGCGCGTGGTGTTCTTCACGCTCCTGGGGTCGGCCAATCAGAACGACCGGAGCTTCACGAGTGACGGTGAAATCGTGATTGCGCTGTCCAACTGGCCGGCCGTGATTCCCTATCTCGATCTGCTGTCCATCATCGGGCAGAGCCGGTGGGTGGAGACGACCGAGGAGCTCGACGCGCTGCTGCCACCCCGCTCGATGGTGCTGACGCGCGTCGCGCACTGGTTCAAGACGATGTTCTGAGCCGACGTCAGTCGGGGCCGGCCCGCGCGTTTGTGGACTGCGTGCGCGAGGTGGTGCGGGAGCGGTAGGGCGGCGGGGCGTCTGCCCAACGCGGATTCACCGCGTGGCGCCGTGACGTCTGCACGCCGGTGCGCGATCGGGAACCATCGTCATCATCTTCCTCGTACGTGGTGTGACGGGATCGCTGAGCGAGACGGTGGACATGGTCTGACGCGTCGCGCCGCAGAGCGTTGCTTTGCACCAGCGCGGCGCGGCACCGGATTCCTCGGCGCGTCGACACGCCCATTACGTCTCTCTTCTGCGAGTCCTCCATGCGTTGGTCTGTTCCGCTCGTGTCGGTCGTGGTGTTCACCGTTGCCTGTTCCGCCGGCACCAAGGCGGACGTCACCAAGGCGGACGTCACCAAGGCGGACGGCGTCCCACCCGGCACGGCGTTGCGCACAGCGGCCACGGCATCGGCCAAACCGCTCGGCCACGCGCTCACCGGTACGCTGGTCGAGCGCATCGCCGTCTCGCCCTATGTGTACCTCCGGCTGACGACCGCCACGGGCGACCTGTGGGTGGCGGTGCTCGACGCGCCGCTCACCGTCGGCGCGCGGGTGACTGTGTACAACGCCCTGTTGATGGAACAGTTCGAGTCGAAGACGCTCAAGCGCACCTTTGACCGGATCTACTTCGGGTCGCTCGACGCGCCGGGTGCGCTGCCCACCGAGATGGCGGGCACGGGCACGGCCACGGGAGCCGCACCAAGCGCAGCCGGCGCGACCCCGGCTGTCGTGGCCGCGCCGGTCGCCCCGGTGGCCAAGGCGACCGGCGCGGACGCGCGAACGATTGCGGAGCTGTGGACGCAGAAGGATCGGTTGGCCAACGCGGTGGTGTCGGTGCGGGGTACGGTGGTGAAGTACAACGCCGCCGTGATGGGCAAGAACTGGCTTCATCTGCAGGACGGCAGCGGCGACGCCACGAAGGGCACGCACGACATCACCGTGACGACGCTGGATGCGGCGTCCGTGGGCGCCACGGTCACCATCACCGGCACGGTGCACCTGAATCGCGATGTGGGCGCGGGCTACACGTTCGCGCTGCTCGTCGAAGACGCCAAGGTGATCGCGAAATAAGCGGCCAGCGTGGAGTCGCACGGCCGAGTCGAGGGTAGGACCACCGGACAACGCGCATCGCGCCACCAAAGGGAGAATCTTCGTGACCGACCCGATCCGCTTCGACGATGGCGCCGCGTACGAGCGCTACATGGGGGTGTGGAGCCAGCTGGCCGGTGCGGCGTTTCTCGACTGGCTGGCCCCGGCCCCGGAGCTCCGCTGGCTCGACGTGGGGTGCGGCAATGGTGCGTTTACCGAGGTGCTGACGTCGTGCTGCGCGCCGCGCGCCCTGCATGGCATCGACCCGTCGCCGGCGCAGCTGGCCTATGCGCGCATACGGCCGACGCTGCGCGATGCCAAACTGCTCGAGGGCGATGCGATGGCGTTGCCGTATGCCGACGACGTGTTCGACGTGGCGGTGATGCCGCTGGTGATCTTCTTCGTGCCCGCGCCCGCGACGGGTGTGGCCGAGATGGCGCGCGTGGTGCGTGCCGGTGGCCTGGTCGCGGCCTATGCGTGGGACATGCACGGTGGCGGATTTCCGTACCACGTGCTGCAGCGCGAGATGCGCGACCTCGGCGCGGTGGTGCCGGCGCCGCCGAGCGTGGAGGCCTCGCGCCTCGACACGCTGCGTGAACTGTGGCGCGGCGCCGGCCTGGTCGATGTGGCCACCCATGAGATCACGGTGCCGCGCACCTTCGCCTCGTTCGACGATTATTGGGCGACGATGCTCGGTGGGCCGAGTATCGGTCGCGCGCTGGCGAGCCTGTCGCCCGACGCGATCGGACGGCTGCAGGAGCGGTTGCGGGCGTGTCTGCCGACCGACGCGCAGGGGCAGATCAGGTACAGCGCCCGGGCCAACGCGGTGCGGGGGCGGGTGCGCCACGCGATGACGGCGCCGTAGGCCGCGCCGCCATCGTTCCGGCGTCAGTCGCCGCCGCGCTCGAAGTGCGTGGTCGCGCAGTCCGGGCAGATGCTGTGCGACCACCGGATGTGTTCGCGTTTGGCGAAGAACGCG
>CANJOX010000129.1 GCA_947475795.1 Gemmatimonadota bacterium | reverse complement strand
CCGTGACCACGAACCCGACGCTGTGGTCCACGCCGTCTTCGACCTTGGTGCGCTGGCCACCCAAGGCGGTGATGCCCCGGCCGATCGCGCGCGGCTCCACCTGCGCCACCACCCCGTCCCGGGGGGCGAGGTACAGTTCGCACTCGGCCGCCTGCGGGAGCAGCGACGGATCATCGAGGACGCGGGGATCGCCCCCCTGCGCCTCGATGATCTGCTGGAATTTGGCGGCGGCCTTACCACTGGAGATCGCCACCTCCATGCGCCGGCGCGCGTCGTCGCGGGTGCTGGCGACCCCGCCCAGCACGAGCATCTCCGCGCCCAGCGCGTACGTGACCGCCATGAGGTCGGGCGGTCCCTCACCGCGCAGGGCCATGATCGACTCTTCGACCTCGAGCGTGTTGCCGCAGGCCCGCCCCAGCGGCCGGTCCATCGCGGTGAGCAACGTCACGACGGGGCAACCATGGTCCGCCCCCAACTCGATCATGGTGCGGGCCAGCGCGAGCCCGCGATCGAGATCGGGGAGGAAGGCCCCTGACCCTCGCTTGACGTCGAGCACGAGCCCCGTGAGCCCCTCCGCCAGCTTCTTGGACATGATGCTGGCCGCAATGAGGGGGATGCTTTCCACGGTCGCGGTGGCGTCGCGCAGGGCGTACAGTCGGCGGTCAGCTGGGGCGATCTCCCGTGTCTGGCCGATCAGCGCGCAGCCGAGGCGCTCGATCTGCTCCGTGGCGCGCGCCAGCGTGAGATCCGTCCGAAAGCCGGGGATCGATTCGAGCTTGTCGAGGGTACCGCCCGTATGCCCGAGACCGCGTCCCGACATCATCGGTACCGCCACGCCGAGGCTCGCCACCAGGGGCGCGAGCACCAGTGACACCTTGTCCCCGACGCCGCCGGTAGAATGCTTATCGACCCGCGCCATGGTGAGATGCTCGAGGTCGAGCATCGCGCCGCTGTGCAACATGGCGTCGGTGAGCGCCACGGTCTCGGCGCGATCGAGCCCGTTGAAGTAGATGGCCATCGCGAGCGCGGCCATCTGGTAATCCGGAACCTCGTCCGCCGCGTAACGGGACATCAGCGAGCGCCACTCGGCCGGGGTGATCCGGCCGCCGTCGCGCTTTCGCTCGATCAGTGCGCGTGCCAACATTCAGTGGTCATGATGCAGCCAACCTACCTCCCGACACGCCGCGCCGCACGCCGCACCGCGCTGGCCGCCGCGCTCCTGTTCGCCACCGGCGCCCCTGCCCTGCCACTGGTCACGCCACCGCTGGCGGCGCAATCGTCGGCCGACCTGCTGAGCGCCGGTGACCGCGAGAGCGACGCGCGCCGCCCCGCCTTGGCGCTGGCCAACTACGAAAAAGTGATTCAGGCCGACCCGCGCGCCTACACGGCACTCTGGCGCGCCGCGCGCGAAGCGGTCGATCTGGGCGAGTTCGAACCGGACGCGAACATCCGCGGCGCGTTGTACGCGCGCGCCGCCGGCTTCGCGCGGCGTGCCGTGGCGGTGAACCCGGGCGACGCCGAGGGGCACTTCCAACTGGCACGAGCCGTGGGCCGGACGGCGCTCGCCGCCGGCCCACGCGAAAAGGTGAAGTACTCGGTGGAAGTGCGCGACGCCGCGCTCAAGGCGCTGCAGCTCAACTCCCGCCATCCCGGCGCACTGCATGTGCTGGGCGTCTGGAATGCGGAGGTGATGCGTCTGAACGGCTTCACGCGCGGCGTTGCCAAGGCGCTGCTGGGCGGGCAGGTGCTGGCCACGGCCAGCTGGCCGGAAGCGATCCGGTACATGGAGCAGTCGGTGGCTGTGGAGCCGAACCGTCTGGTGCATCATCTCGATCTCGCCCGCGTGTACCGCGACGCGGGCCGCCCGGGCGACGCACGGGCGGCGTATCAGGCCGCGCTGCGGTCGCCGACACAGGACGCGAACGACGACGTGTACCGCCGCCACGCGGACGAGGAACTGAAGAAGCTGCGGTAGCGCGCGTTCCACGGGCTACCGCCGCACCCTCAGCGGGTTCCCTACCAGGGTACGGAATCCCGCAGACGGACCTGCACGCGCGAGGCCGCCTTGCGCCCCACTTTCGCGCCGCGGCGGGCCAGCCGACGCGCCAGACGCCGCGCGGCGTCGTCCGCGTCCTCCCACGCATCACCGAGTGTTTCCCCCGTGCGCGCCGCCAGCCGGCGCGCACTCCGGCGCAGCACGCGGCGCGTATCGTCGCCGCTCGCCGGGGCGAGCAGGAGCGCCGTGCCCGCGCCGATCACCGCGCCGAGGAGGACGCCGAGCCCGAGCGCGCGACCGTTCATGGTGCGTTGCGCGTCCCCATTCTGTCTGTCGAACATGTGACCTCCCAGAGATACATTCCGGACATGCGTCCCGATCCATCCACCACGCAGCGCGCCGCATCGTTGCGGTCCCTGCTGTCCCGTGCGCAGCACGAGTACTACGTGCTCGACCGTCCGACGATGTCGGACGTGGACTACGACACGTTATTCCGTGAACTGCAGGCGATCGAGCGGGAACACCCGACACTGCAGACGGCAGATTCCCCGACGCAGCGCGTGGGGGCGCCGGTGCAATCAGCGTTCCGGTCACGCCGGCACCTGGTGCGCATGCTCTCGCTCGACAACGCGTTCGACGACGCGGAGCTAGGGGCCTTCGAACAGTCGGTGGAGCGCGTGGTCGGCGACGCGGTGCACAGGCAGGGCTATACCGTTGAGCTCAAGATCGACGGTGCCGCCATTGCGCTGACGTACCGCGACGGCGTGCTCGAGGCCGGGACCACCCGCGGCGACGGCACGGAGGGTGAGGACGTGACCGCGAACATCCGCACCATCGGGTGCATCCCGCTGCGTCTGCTGGGCGAGGCACCGCCCGCACTCATGGAGATTCGCGGCGAGGTCTACATGCCGTTTGCCGGATTCGAACAGATGAATGAGGCGCGCGTGGCCGCCGGTGAACCGGTGTTCGTCAATCCACGCAACGCTGCGGCGGGGGCGCTGCGGCAGCTCGATCCGTCGATCACCGCGCAGCGACCGCTGCGGTTCTTCGGCTACGCGGCCGTGCTCCCCGACGGGACGGCCCCGGCCAAAACCCAATGGGAGCTGCTCGACCAATTGGACGTGTGGGGCGTGCCCGTGGCCCCGCACCGGGCGCGCTGTCGCACGATGGGTGAGGTCTCAACGTGGGCCCAGACCGTCGAGCACGAGACCCGCGCACAGCTGGGCTTCGCGATCGACGGCGGCGTCGTGAAGCTGAACGACATGGCGTTGCAGGATGAGCTGGGGATCCGCAGTGACCGGACTCCGCGGTGGGCCATCGCGCGGAAATTCGCGCCGGACATGGCCGTGACACGGTTGCAGCGGATTGACGTCAGCGTGGGGCGCACGGGGGTGCTCACGCCGTTCGCGGTGCTCGAGCCGGTGGACGTGGGCGGCGCGACGGTCACCTACGCCTCGCTGCATAACGCCGATCAGATCGCCAAGAAGGATCTGCGCGAGGGCGACTACGTGCAGGTGGTGCGGGCGGGGGACGTGATTCCGTACGTGCTGGGCCCCGTCCCCGAGCGCCGCACGGGAAGCGAGACCGCGTGGACGATGCCCACGCAGTGCCCGCGCTGCGACCGCGCCGTGCAGCGTTACGGCGACGACGTGGCCACGTACTGCGCGAATGTGGCCTGTCCCGGACGGCTGCTGGAGGGGCTGGTGCACTTCGCCAGCAAGGACGCGCTCGATATCGACGGGCTCTCGTACGCGCGGATCCAGCAACTGCTGGAGGCCGGACTCATTCATGACGTGGCCGACCTCTTCGACGTGACGGCGGCGCAGCTGCAGGCGCTGGACCGGTTCGGACAGAAGAGCGCCGACAGCCTCGTCGCCGCCATCGCGGCGGCGCAGCAGCAGCCGCTGTCACGGCTGCTCTTCGGCCTCGGGATCCGGCACGTGGGTGCGCAGGCGGCGCAGCTGCTGGCCAAGCAGTTTGGCCACTTCGACGCGATCATTGCCGCGACCCCCGAACAGCTGGGGGCGGTGCGCGGCATCGGCGACATCATCGCCTCGTCGGTCGCCACCTACTGCGCCGATCCGACCTCCCGCGCGCTCATCGAGCGACTCCGCGCGCGCGGGGTGCGCTTCGA
The DNA here is from genome assembly GCA_947475795.1 of Gemmatimonadota bacterium. The sequence goes on along the minus strand of CANJOX010000129.1, from coordinate 4,258 downwards.
CGAGCCGAACGCCGTGCAGGCGGATGGGCCGCTCACGGGCGCCACGGTCGTTCTGACCGGCTCCCTCCCCACGCTGTCCAGGGGGGACGCCTCGGCGCTCATCGAGGCGGCCGGGGGCCGGGTCACGAGCAGTGTGTCGCGAAAGACCACGTTCGTGGTCGCTGGCGAGGAAGCCGGCAGTAAGCTGGAGAAAGCGGTGGAGCTTGGCATCGAGGTCATCGACGAAGCCGAGCTGATCCGGCGGACGAGCCGCCCCGGGGGATGACGCCACGCGCGACGCCGCCACCGTCCCGGCCCGTTCCATCACGTCGCGCCCGCTTGACGTGACCGCTCCGATGCGCGAGCGTCACCGGAACATGAGCGCTTCGCTTCCTTTCCTGACCACCCGCACCCTCACGGTGCCGGTCGAATTCTTCGACGGACTCCGTCGGGCCACCCGGCAGCAGACGCCGCCGGTGCCACTCGATGTGGTCCGCGACGCCGGCTTCGCGGCCGGACAGGCCCTGTTCGACCATTTTTCGGCGTGGCTGGCCGATCGGAGCGAGCAGGGCCCCGACCATCTCCTCGACGAGCGGTTCCCGGTCCTGCTGCGGGACTACTTTTTCGAGCTCGGGTGGGGGCTGGTGCGCCTCTCGGCGCTGAGTGACGCGGTCATGGTACTGGACGCGAGCAATTGGGGTGAAGCGGACGCCGACGGAGGCGGGTGCCCCGTCTCGACCGGGCTGTTCGCCGGATTTTTCGGCCGACTGGCGGACGCACCGATTGCGGTGCTCGAGGTCACGGACGAGTCCGCGGACGACGGGCAGTGCCGCTTCCTTCTCGGATCCGTGGATGTGCTCGGCTACGTGTGGGAAGCGATGGAACGCGGCATCCCGTACGAGCGCGCGGCGGCCAGCGCCTGAGCGCCGGCGCGACGGCAGCAGGCACTAGGGCTGCGGGAGCAGCCCGACGTACTTTGGATTCGGACGCAGGTCGCCGTCGATCATGACCTCCCGGTCCCACGGCAGCACGATCATGCTCTGTGTGGCCAGCGCGAAGTAGTCGGGGACGAACGGCCCCGTCTTGAAGCTCACGGCGGTGCGGATGTCGCTGGCCCCGCCGTTCCCGACGGCGTTGACGGCCAGGCGCATCGTGGCCCCCGAGTCGCACGTCTGGTCGACCACCAGCACGCGCCGGCCGCGCACGTCCCCCGGCACGCCTCCGAACACCGCCGGCGTTTCGCGGACGTGTTCGGCGTGATGGCGACGCGAGATGAGGATAGAATGGAACGGCAGGTCGAGCATGGCGGCGACGGCCGCGCCGGGAACGACGCCGGCGGTGGCGATACCGACCACGAGCTCGGGGGTCCATTCGCGCGCCACGCGCACCGCCAGCGCGCGGGCGAGTTCACCGAACAGTGGCCAGTCCACGATCATGACGCCTTTGGACGGATCGGGCGCGTACGGCTGCGGTGCGGGCATGGTCGTCTCCGGTTCGGGTTCCCTGCCTGAGCAGGCAGTGTAGCGCGCACCGGGAAGCGCGGCAACGTCGGCAACACCGGACAGCTTGTAGGGGACGACGCGTACCGATAGCTTTGCCAATCGGTCGCAGCTCTCCTTCTCCTCTCTCTGATCCACTGCGAGCGCATGACTTGGTGGCGCCGCCTCGTGGGCGGCTCGTCCGGGCGCGATCCGCGCCACACGGACTTCCTGGCTGAAGCACTCGACCTCGAGTCGCGCGGCGATTATGCGAACGCCCTCACGTCGTACCGTCTCGCCCTGCGCGAGCGTCCCGACGATCTGGCCGTGTTGCAGAACATCGCGATCGCGTTCTCGAAGACCGGTCAGCCCGAAGAGGCGATCCGGACATACCGCCGCGCGTTGCAGCTCGACGGTGAGTCGCCGGGCGCGCACTACGGCCTCGCGTTTCTGCTGCTCAAGCGTGGTGACACGCAACACGCCGGATTGCATCTGGAATCGTTCCTCCGGTATAGCACCGGACAGGACGAGACGTCGGCCCGGTTTCGCGCGCACGCCGAGCGGACCCTCGCGCAGCTGCAGGGCAGCCCCGATCACACGGAGGACGCCGCGCCGGATGTGTCGTCCCCGGATGCGCACGACGGATTCTCTTACACGGACGAGGGCTGACGTGGGACGCGTGCTCTCCATCGTGAGTCAGAAAGGTGGCGTCGGCAAAACGACGACCGCTGTGAACCTGGCGGTCGCGTTCGCGCGGCGCGGCCTGAAAACGCTGCTTGTCGACGCCGATCCGCAGGGATCGGTGCGCTACGGCGTGGGATTGCGCCGCGGTCATCCCACCGTCGGGTTCGATGACTACCTGCGGGGTGAGAAATCGCTGCGTGAGGTGATCCTGCCAACCGCGCTGCCGTGGCTGCGCGTGATTCTGGCCGGCAGCGTGAGCGACTCCGCCGATCATTCGGCGTTCCAGCAGCGCGTGGGTGAGACGACCGTGCTGGCCGACCTACTCGCGATCGCACGCGAACGGTGCCACGTCGTCGTGGTCGATACGCCCCCCGGCCTCGGCGCCGTCACGCGTCGGGTGCTCGCGGCCAGCCAGCACGTGATCGTGCCGTTGCAGTGTGAGCCATTGGCGCTGCAGACCACCCCGCAGATCCTGCGCGCGATTCAGGACGTGATCAGCGAGAACGACGAGCTCACCCTCGAGGGCATCCTGCTCACGATGTTCGAGGAGGGCAATCCGGCCACGGATCGCGTCGTGCACTACGTGCGCGAGCATCTCCCCAAGCACCTCGTGTTCGATGTGCCGATTCCGCGGACGCCGGCCACGGCCGACGCCTTCGCGGCCGGACAGCCGGTCGTATTGCGTAACCCCGCGGATCCGGCGAGTCAGGCCTACGTGAACATCGCGACCCGACTGGCCGAGCGCTTCGCGTGAGCCGCGGCGAGTCACCGGCGATCGCGTCCCGGCGTCGGACAGGGCTGCTCGCCGTCACCGCGGCGCTACTGGGCGCCGGCCTGGGTACGGCTTGCGCGGAGGTCGGTCTCGCCCCGGATGAAGCGGCGGCGATCGAACTGACCCCGTTTCCGTCGCCATCCATCGTGCTGGGCGATACGCTGCGCAACATCGACGGCGTGGTGACGCCGGTGCGTGCGCTCGTGTTCAACGTGCGCGGCGACCTCATCGACGATGCCGCGCCACGCTACCTGTACGCCGACTACAACAAGGACTCCGCGCTCACGGTGGACAGCGCCTCAGGGCTCGTGATCGCGAAGCGACTCGCCAATGGAGACCGGCGGATCGCCGCGCGCATCGGTGCTTCGCTACAGGCGTTGCGCCCGCTGCGCGTCGTGCCGCGCCCCGACTCGGTGAGCGGCGCCAGCGTCACCACCGTGCTGGGCACATCGTTGCCCGATACCGGGCGCGCCGACGCCGCCCGTAACACCACGCGCGATCTCACGGTGACCGTGTATCACCTCGAGGCTGGTGTGCCGAGCGCGGGCCGTTCGTGGCCCGTGCGGTTCCAACTGCTCTCGCCCGCCAACCCGGGCAACGACACCACCGCCGGCGTGTATCTGGTGGACGAGCAGGGACGTGCCAGCACACTCGACACCACGGACGACAGCGGCCTCGCGGGACGCCGCGTGCGTGTGCGCGCCCTCAAGTTCCCCACCGGGGCGGCGGTCGAGACGGTGGTGGTGCGCGCGGTCGTGACCTATCGCGGCCAGCCGCTCAAAGGATCGCCGGTGCGGCTCACGGCACCCGTCCGTCGAGGGTCGGCTTCGCCCTGAGCCCTCGCGCCGGACCGTGCCGGGACTCAATTTCCCTGCATCCTTCCCGGCGTTGTTCCGGCTGTTTCCGCCGCCGCGCCACCGCCCTGCCCTTGGCCTCCGATGGAGATGGCAATGACTTCGGTCGCGGCTGATTCCGATGCTACCCCGAACGCGCCCGTGCGCGGACTCCCCGCGTCCGCGCCCTACGCCACCGGCGGCGCGCGTCCTTCACACGGCACGATCAACGCGCTCTTTCTCGATGCCGTCGAGCGGTTTGACCGCCCCGATGCCGTGTCGTTCAAGACCGGCGGCGTGTGGGAATCGCTCTCGCATCGCACCATTCTCCAGCGGGTGCGCCGCACGGCGCTCGGTCTGGCGGAGATGGGGATCGTGGCGCAGGATCGCGTGGCCATCCTGTCGGAGAATCGCCCCGAATGGATGATCGCCGACTATGCGTGCCTGTGCAGCTCGATCACCGATGTACCGATCTATCCCACGCTGCCCGGTGAACAGATTCCGTATCTGCT
>CANJOX010000128.1 GCA_947475795.1 Gemmatimonadota bacterium | reverse complement strand
AGCGAGCCCGGAGCGTCCGAGGCCAGCGAGCCGGTGTTGAGCGTCTTGTTGTCCATCGGCAGGCCGTCGATGATCATGAGCGGCTGGTTGCTGCCGCTGATCGAGCTGACGCCGCGGATGGTGATTGACGACGAGGCGCCGGGGACGCCCGACGTGCTCGTGACTTCCACGCCGGCCACGCGACCCTGCAGGCCGTTGATGAAGTTCTCGCGGCCGGTTGCGGCGACATCGGCGCCCGACACGGTTTGCTGCGAGGTGCCAAGGTTACGCTGCGTGGTGGTCTGTCCCAGCGCCGTCACGACCACGGCGTCGAGGTTGGCCGCCGCCTTGGTGAGCTGGACGCTGATCACGTTGGCCGCGCCGACCACGCGTTCTTGCGGCAGATAGCCGATCAGGCGGAACTGCAGCACCTGGCCGACGTCGGCGCGAATGCTGTAGTCACCGCTGTTGTTGGTCTGCGTGACGGTGGGCGTGCCCTTCACGACGACCGACACGCCGGAGAGTGCGACGCCCACGTCGCGGGTGACTTTGCCGGTCACGGTTTTCGGCTGGGCGAACGCCTGTGTCGCACACAGGAGCGTCCCCAGCAACACCGGGAGTATTCGTTGCTTCATCATCAGGTAGGGTGCCGGGTGGTGGTGATCAGCGCGTCGGGCATGGCACATCTGCGGAACCGCAGGGGCGCTGATGACACAGCGGGAGCGGAGCGGCGAGGGAGTGCTCCGTAAGACTGCGATGCGGACAGCTTATTCACCGAGGAAGGGGCTGTCAAACATGGCCAGCGCTATATAGATGGCCGTGCCGCCGTTCCTGCCCACCCGCGTGCACCGGTGGTCTTACCGAACGACGGGCTCGACAGGTAGCATTGGCGGCAGCCGTTCCCACCTCTGCCCCCCGCCATCATGTCCCGTCCACGCGCGCTCCTCTCCCTGGCCGCCAGCGCCGCCGCCATCGCCATCGCGGCCCACGCGCTCCCGGCCCAGCCCGCGACCGAGGCGCGTCCCGCGTGGGACGTGACGCAGGCCCGCGGCACCACCCGCGACATCGACTTCACCACCAGCGAAGGGACCTGGATGTCGGCGGACCTGTCTCCCGACGGTCGCTGGCTGGTGTTCGATCTGCTGGGGCATCTGTATCGTATTCCGAGCAGCGGGGGTAGCGCCACCGTGCTCACGCAGAACAGTGGGGTGGCGCTGAATTTTCAGCCGCGTATTTCCCCTGACGGGAATACCATCGCCTTCATCAGCGACCGGAAGGGGCAGTACAACCTGTGGGTGATGAACGCCGACGGGACGAACCCGCGGGCCGTGTTCAGCGACCTCAATGCCACGGCGTTCGAGCCGGCGTGGACCCCCGACGGACGGTTCATCGTGGTCCGCAAGGGCGGTCGGGGCGGCGGTGAGGGCGGGGCGCCGGCCGGCGGCCTGTGGATGTATCACAAGGACGGCGGCACCGGCGTGCCACTCGTGGCGGCTGGCACGGGCGGAGTGAACGGCGCACCGGCCTGGCCGTCGGTGTCCGCCGACGGGAAATATCTGTACTACCAGGTGTCGATGCCCGTCATGCCGCGTGAGCCGCTGGGCGGCTCTCTGCAGCTGCGGCGGTTCACCTTCGCCGATGGCGAGACGCTCGACATCACGAACGGGGAGAGCGGGGATGCCGCGGCGTCGCGCTTTTCGAGCGGCGGCGGCGCGGCGCCCGAGATCTCCCCCGACGGCCGCTTCCTGGCCTTCGCGCGGCAGATCCCCGATGGCACGCTGGAGTTCAAGGGGCATCAGGTCGGTCCCCGGTCGGCGCTCTGGCTGCGCGATCTCAAAACCGGCGCCGAGCGTCTGCTGATGGACCCCATCGAGCCGATGGCGGCGAGCGGTTCGAAGACGCTGGGCGTGTTGCCGCGCTACAAGTGGGCCGCCGACGGCCGGTCGATCGTGATCGCGCAGGGGGGGAAGCTGCGGCGGGTCGAGGTGGCCACACGGGCCGTGGCCACGATTCCGTTCACGGCAACGGTGCACCGGACGCTGTCGCAGATGGCCCGCAAGGAGTTCCGCATCACCGACGACGCGGTGCAGGCGAAGTTCTTCCGCTGGCCGTCCTCGAGCCCCGATGGGCGGGTGATCGCGTTTCAGGCGTTGGGCCGTATTCACGTGCAGGACGGCGCCACCGGCGCCCCGCGGCGGGTGACGCCCGCCAGCTTTGGTCCGCTGGAATTCGCGCCCGCGTGGAGCCCCGACGGGCGGTCGATTGCCTTCGTGACGTGGGACGATTCGTCACGTGGCCACGTGTGGACGGTGCCGGCGGCCGGTGGCGCGCCCAAGCGGCTGTCGCGCGATCCGGGCGACTACACCGATCCCACGTGGACCGCCGACGGACGCGGGGTGATCGTGGCGCGCGGCGAAGGTGCCACCGCGCGCGGCCGCACCATGACGCACAACGTGTGGTACGACATCACCCGCTTCGACGCGATGGCACCGGCGGCGGGCGACACCGGGCGCGCGATCGCGCTGATCAACCGGCCGTCGGGTGTCTCCGTGGGCGGCGAAGCCCGCCGTCAGCTGCCGCGCCCGTCGGTCGGTCCCGACGGTCGCGTGTTCTGGCCGGAGCAGCGCGCGGGCGGCAGCGGTCGCGCCAGCGGCACCACGCTGCGCTCCGTGAAGCTCGATGGTAGTGACCTCCAGGACCATCTCACCTTCCCGAACGCCGACGAGATCCTGCCGTCACCCGACGGCCGCTTCGTGGCCTTCCAGGAAGGGGACAACGTGTATCTCACGCCGATGGTGTGGGGCGGCATCGGCAGCGCGGTGCCGCGCGTCGAGAAGCGCCGCGGCCAGCTGCCGGTCACGCAACTTACGCGCGACGGCGGTCTCTTTCCCCGCTGGCGTGACAGCCTCACGCTCGAGTATGCGAATGGCGCCGCGTACTACGTGCACCATGTCGCGAGCGGGAAGACCGACACGCTCACGCTCAAACTCTCGGCCCCTCGTGCCGTGCCCACCGGCACGATCGCGATCACGAACGCGCGCATCATCACGCTCAACCAGCGCGCGGTGATCGAGCGCGGCACGATCGTGGTGAAGGGAAGCCGCATCGCCTGTGTGGGCACGTGCAGCACCGCCGGCGTGGATCGCGTGGTCGATGCCGCGGGCAAGACGATCATCCCCGGCCTGGTCGACATGCATTCGCATCACTACCGCGAATGGCGCGGGATGCGCCCCCGTCATGACTTCGAGCAGGCCATCTATCTCGCCTATGGCGTGACGACGACGATGGACGTCTCGATGTACAGCCAGAACATGTTCCCCACCGCGGAGCTGGTGGAAGTCGGCGAAATCATCGGACCGCGCGGCTTCAGCACGGGGGACAACATCACGGCCGGTGACGCCGCGCGCGCCAACGAGATCAACAACCCGCGCGACGCGCTCGCGATGGTGACGAAGATGGCGGGGTGGGGCGCGACGGCGATTAAGCAGTACGCGCAGCCGCGCCGTGATCAGCGGCAGTGGACCGCCGACGCCGCGCGCGCCGTGGGCACGAACCTCACCTCCGAGGGCGGGTTCTTTTTCGAGAACCTCGGCTTCATCATGGACGGACAGACCGGCTGGGAGCACGCCTTCAGCGAAGTCCCCATGTACAGCGATGGCGCGAAGTTCCTCGGCAAAGCCGGCGCCACCTATTCGCCCACGATTGTGGTGGCGGGTCCGGGGGCGTGGAACATCGAGTACTGGTTCCAGGAGTCGGACGTGTGGAAGGATCCGAAGCAGCGCCGGTGGTTCCCGTGGCGCGCGTTGGTACCCGACACGCGCGTGCGCGCGATGCGTCCGCTCACCGACTACTCGTTCCCGTTCATCGCGCAGGCCATGGCCGATATCATCGCCGAAGGCGGCTGGGGGGCGCTGGGCAGCCACGGTGAACATCACGGGCTCGCACCACACTGGGAGCTGTGGATGGGGGCGTCGGCGCTCGGCAACCACGGGGCGCTGGAAGTGGCGTCGTTACACGGCGCGCGTTTTCTGGGCGCGGACAAAGACCTGGGCAGCATCGAGGTGGGCAAGCTCGCCGATCTCGTGATCCTGAATGCCAACCCACTCGAGAATATCCGCGCCACCGCCGATGCGACGTTCGTCATGAAAGGGGGTACGCTCTATGATGCGATGTCACTCGATCAGCTGTGGCCGAAGATTGTACCCTTCGGTCCGAACTACTGGGTGAACGACGACGTGCTGCAGCGCAACGTCAAGCGCACGGATACCTTCGATCGTGACAAACGACCCTAGTGTGCGCACGTACAGTGCGACGTGGTGATGTACGCCACATGTGCGGCATCGATGTCAGCGGGTTGGCGATGGGGCGCGTATTCCATGCGTAGCCCTATCGCCCTGCTCGTCCCACCTGCGATAGTACAGGTGTCCGGCGCCTCCCGGTGATGGCGCCCTTCCCCCCGAAGACAGGATACGAACTGCATGGCTGAGTTGCTTCAGGCCCGCGTGCTGGATGTCCCCCGCGGCGAGTGGACCGCGATCGTCGCCCGGTATGCCGGGGCCGATGTCCGTCGTGCACTGTGGCAGGTGGTGAACACGCTGGTGCCGCTCGCGGCGGTGCTGTGGGCGATGTACCAGTGCCTCGATGGGGCGCCGTGGGTCACGGCGCTGCTCGTGCTGCCGGGGGCGGGACTGCTCGTGCGCACGTTCATCATCATGCACGATTGCTCGCATTCGTCGTATCTCCCGTGGCCCAAGGTGAACGACGCGCTCGGTTTCGTGACGGGCGTCCTGACGCTCACGCCGTTTGCGCAGTGGCGTCGCGATCATGCGCTGCATCACGCCTCGTCGGGCGATCTCGATCGCCGCGGGCATGGCGATGTGCCCACGATCACCGTCAAGGAGTACCTCGCGCGCGATGCGCGTGGTCGGCTGATCTACCGGCTGGTGCGGCATCCGTTGTCGCTGATGCTCGTGGGGCCGTTGCATCTGATGCTCAATCAGCGGTTCCGCGGCCGCAGCAAGGCCACGAAGACGAAACAGCTGTACAGCGTGTGGTACACCAACCTCGCCATCGCGGCGGCCATCGCGGTGTCGGTGTGGCTGTGGGGCCCGCGGGCGTTTCTGCTGGTGTACCTGCCGTGCATGTATGTCGCGGCGGCGGCGGGGATCTGGCTGTTCTACGTGCAGCATCAGTTCGAGGATGCCTACTGGGAAAATCATGAGGAGTGGGATTACGCGACGGCTGCCATCACGGGCAGTTCGCATCTGCGCCTCCATCCGATTCTCCAGTGGTTTACGGGCAGCATCGGCCTGCATCATGTGCATCACATCGGTCCGAAGATCCCGAACTTCCGGTTGCAGGAAGCGCACGACAACAACCCGCTCTTCAATCATGCGCCGTCCATGACGATCGGGATGGGTATCAAGGCGCTGCAGCTCGCACTGTTCGATGAGGACACGAAGCGGCTGGTGCGCTTCAGGGACGTCCAGACGGCGTAATACTCTGCGCGGCGGCCACGACTGGCCGCCGCGCGGTGCGTTAGGGGGGCACGGCGTGATTAGGTCGTAAGCACCGCCGCCGCCGCGCGCCGCCCCGACGCCACGGCGCCGTCCAGATAGCCGCCACCCATGGCGATGGTTTCCGTGCCGGCCCACACCAGCCGACGGCCCCACGCCGTGGTGGCGAGACCGCCGTCGGGGTCCGGGTGGCCGTACTCCGGATGGGCCGCGGGCGGCTCGTCGTCCTGCGCCCCGCAGCTGTGCGGGTCCCGTGTCCAGTCGTATTCCGCGTAGTCGAGCGCGTGCTGCGCGTCGGGGCCGAAGAGACGCGCCAACTGTATCAGCACCGCCGCGCGCCGCGCCGCGGCATCGGCGTCGCGGAAGGCGCGGGCGGCGGCGGTGGTGCGCGGGGCCACGAACCCCATCAGCGCGTACCCGGCGTCATCAACGCCCTGCGCCGGCATGCCGGCGTCGTGGATCTCCTGTAACGGGCCGCCCCAGCTCACCGCGTAGCCCGACAGCCCCGCGCCCCGCCAGAAGGGCGCGCGGTAGGTCACCACGCACTTCATCGCGTGCCCCATCCACGTGACGGTGTCGCGCAACCGCGTCTGCACGCCGGGCGGCAGCGGCGGATCGAAGGTGATGTCCCGTGCCACCACGCGGGGCGGGGCGGCCACCACGACGCACCGCGCGGTCGTGGTGTGATCATCGCCACGGATGACGACCCCGTCGTGGTGCAACGCGACCGTGTGCACGGGGGCGCCGAGGCGTATCGTGACCGGGGTGGCCGCGCGGCGCGCGGCGGCCACGAGCGCCTCGGTGAGCGCGTGCATGCCGCCCATCAGCCGGTACGACGGGGCGGCCTGTCCGGAGGCGTCGAACGACTCCGGGGCGCGTCCTCCGCCGGCGTCGTAGCGCGCCAACCCCGCCTGGTGCTGCGCGAACACCGGGAGGTTGAGCTCCGCCACGAGCGCCCGGATGTGCGGCTGGTGCGGCCAGAACCACGCGGGGCCGAGGTCCAGCCACGGCCGGTCGGGCCAGGGCGCCGCCGGCGCGGTCAGCACGCGGCCGCCCAGCCGCGATCGGGCCTCGAACAGCATAACGTGCCGTCCGGCGGTGGCGAGTTGCCACGCGGCCGTGAGGCCGGCTACGCCGCCGCCGATCACGGCGACATCGGTATCGAATTCCATGGACGGGAGTGAGGCGGGGAGGCGACGCGCAGAAGCCACGCGCTGGTGAGGAAGCTATCGTGTCGCGAAGTTGCCTGCGGTGTCGCGCATCCCGTGATGACGCACCGAATCACTCCCGCTCATGCGCCGCGCACCATGATGACATCGTCCCGCACGCTCGTCGATCTCAGCCACGCCATTGAAGACGGCGTCGTGTACTACAAGGGGCTGCCCGCGCCGGTCATTTGCGATTACCTCAGTCGCGAGGACTCGCGAGCCCTGTACGAGCCAGGTACGGAGTTTCACATCGGGCGGGTGGAGCTCGTCACCAACACGGGCACGTACATCGACTGCCCGTTCCATCGGTACGCCGACGGCCGCGATACGGCCTCGATGCCGCTCGAGCGGTTCGTCGATCTGCCCGCGCTGGTGGTGCGCGCCACGCAACACGACGGCCAGCGCGAGGGGCGTGCCATCGACGTGCCGCTGCTCGCTGGCCAGCTGTCCGCCCACGTGGTGCGCGGCAAGGCCGTGCTCGTGCACACCGGCTGGGACGTGCACTGGGGCACGGATACCTACTTCGAGCAGCATCCGTACCTCACCGAGCAGGCCGCGTGCTGGCTGCGCGACGCCGGTGCGGTGCTGGTGGGCATCGACTCCATGAACATCGACAACACGGATGGGGGCACGCGCCCGGTGCATACGGTGCTCCTGCGCGAGGAGATCCTGATCGCCGAGCATCTGTGTCGCCTGCAGGAGCTCCCGGACGCCGGTTTCACGTTCACCGCCGTGCCACCCAAGCTGGTCGGGGTGGGGACGTTCCCCGTGCGCGCCTTCGCCACGGTCCCACGCCGCTGACCGCCCTCGTGGCCGCTCCCGGGGCCGCTCTCGTGGCCGCTCCCGGGGCAGCGGAGCGCCCCACCGCGATCTAACTTCCCACGATGCCTTCCGACCACGCCACCGTTTCGTCGTCTCCGCCGGGTGCCGCGCCGCGGCCGTCGCACACGCGCGACCACGCCCTCGCGTTCGCGCTCTGCCTGGGCGCCGCGATGCTGCTGCTCTGGCCGCTCCTCACCGGGCAGATGCTGTTCGGCGGGGGCCGCTCGGATATGTTCATCGCCGGCTACTCGTTCCGCCTGTTCGGTGCTGAGTCGTTCCTGCAGGACGGCGCGATCCCGCAGTGGAATCCCTATCTGTTCGGCGGGCTGCCCTACATCGGCGCCATGCACGGCGACATTTTTTATCCCACCGCGTGGCTGCGCTGGATCATGCCGGTGGATGTGGCCATCACCCTCGGCATGGCCATCCACTTCGTGCTCACCGGCTGGTTCACGTACCGCTTCTGTCGGTCGTTGGGGCTCTCGTGGAACGCGAGTGTGATCGCCGGCATCGCCTACGAACTCACGGGGATCGTGGCGTCCCAGATGAGCCCCGGCCACGACGGCAAGCTGTTCGTGTCGGCGCTCACCCCGCTGGCGTTCTGGACGCTGCTGCGCGCCATCCGGCACGGCACAACCTGGTGCTACGGCGCCTTTGCGTTCCTGGTCGCGCTGATCGTGCTCGGCCACTACCACATGGCGTACTTCCTGCTGCTCGCCCTCGGGTTGTGGGCGATCTACCTCGCGTTCTTTGACGCCGAGCGTCCGGCCGGTCTGAATCCGTGGAAGGCCTTGGGTTTCTCGGCGATTGCGGTGGCGGTCGGTGGTGGCATCACGGCGTTGCAGGTGATGCCGTTCCTGGACTACATCCCGTTTTCGCCGCGCGCCGAAGGTGGTCCCGATACCGGCTGGGAATTCGCGACCAGTTATGCGCTGCCGCCGTCGGAAGTGTTCACGCTGCTGCTGCCGCAGTTCAACGGCGTGCTCGATCAGTACTGGGGACGGAACCCGATCAAGTTCCACACCGAGTACATGGGCTT
>CANJOX010000127.1 GCA_947475795.1 Gemmatimonadota bacterium | reverse complement strand
CGGCGGGCCAATTCAATCATGGGCGTGGGATACACACCCAGCACGAGCAGGGCGATCACCGACACGGTGATAAGCGACTGCGCCATGGGGATGGTGGAGGGAACCGGATGTCCTTCCGGCCGTGGCCGCATGAACATCGCCGAGATCACGGTGAGGTAGTACGCCGCCGAGACGGCGCTGCTCAAGACGACGATCACGGCCAGCACGGACTGCGGCGTAGATGCCTGCAACGCCGCCTGCAACAGATACCACTTGGCGAAAAAGCCCATGCCGCCGGCGAGCGGCATCCCGAGGAACGCCAGCAGAAAGACAGCCATCGAGACCGCGAGCCACGGTCGGACCAACCACAGGCCCGCGAGGTCATCGATCGTCGGTGAACGATCGCGCCCGCCGTTGACAGTGATCAGCACACCGAAGGCACCCATGGTCGCGAGCGTGTACGAGACCGTGTAGAACACCAGCGCCGTCGTCCCCGCGGTGGAGGACACTACGATCGTGACCAGCAGATAGCCGGCATGGGCGATACTGGAGTACGCCAACAGGCGCACCATGTTCGTCTGCGTCAGCGCCAGCACATTCCCGGAGACCATCGTGACGACGGCCAGCCACCACATGGCGGAGTGCCACCGGGGCGCCGCGCCGGGAAGCGCTTCGATCATCACGCGCGCGAAGACAGCGAAGGCAGCCGTCTTCACGCACGCCGACATGAAGGCGGTGATTGGTAGCGGCGCGCCGTCATAGACGTCGGGCGTCCAGAGATGGAATGGCGCCGCGGCCACCTTGAATGCAAACCCGACGAGCAGCAACCCGGTCCCGACGAGAAACATCGGACTGAGGGTCGGCTGCGCGCTGACCCATGTCGCGATGTCAACGAGACGGGTGCTCCCTGTGGCACCGAACAGCAGCGCCATCCCGTACAACAGAAAGCCCGACGCGACCGCACCGAGCAGGAAGTACTTCACGGCCGCTTCGGCGCCGCGCGCGCTACGCCGGTTCACGCCGGCGAGAATGTAAATAGCGAGCGACATGAGTTCGATGCCGAGGAACACGAACATCAGATCACGCGCGGCCGTCAGGACCATCATACCGGTCGCCGCGAGGAGCATGAGCACCGGTACCTCGGGACTGAAGGCGCCGCTGCGGTGATGATCCGCGTCGAGCAGTATCAGTGCCATGACGGTGCCGAGCAGGATCACGAGATCGACGCCCCAGCGAAAGCCATCACCGGCCAGTCGCAAATCGGGGGTCCCACTCACGCCGTCTCCCCACGCAATCATCACGACGAGCGCGACGAGCAGGCACAGCACCATGGCAAATCGCGTGAGAACGCTGGTCCGTTCAGCGCCCTCGGCCATGGCCGCGTCGTTGCTCTGCCGGTTCCAGACGGACGCCAGCAGCAGCAGCATCGCACCGGAGGCCAAGAGCAGTTCGGGGGCCAGCGCGCGGAACAGGGCGCCGGCGGAAAGAGTAGCGCCCATCAGTGAGTCACGGAAACGTGAGAAAGCGACGGCGATGCGTTCGGACCGAATCGCACCGACTCGATGATGCCTTGTGAGGCGCGTTCGATACGCTGCAGGAGCGGCTGCGGAACGATGCCGAGATAGAGAATCATCACAGCGAACACACACATGACCGCACGCTCGCGGCCCGTCAGATCCGGCAGCGTCCCGTTGCGCTCCGTATCGAGTCGTTCAAACAGGACATGCTGTAGTGCCCGCAACCCGTACGCCGCCGCGAAGATGACGCCACTCGTCGCGATTACCGCGAGGACCGGTCGCTCCGCATAGGTACCGATCAATACCAGGAATTCGCCGGTGAACCCGTTGGTGCCGGGGAGACCGATCGTAGAGAGCATCTCGAGCGTCAGCATCACGCTGAATACCGGTACCACCTTGGCGATCCCGCCGAACGCCGCCATGTCGGTGGTGCCGCGTCGGTCCTCGAGCATACCCACCAGGAGGAACAGCGCACTCGTGGAGATGCCGCTGTTCACGATGCTGAGCACGGCGCCTTCCACCGACTGCTGGGTCAACGCGAAACACCCGAGCATGATGAAGCCAAGGTGGCTGATGGAACTGTACGAGACCATACGCTTCAGGTCGCGCTGCGCCAGGGCCAGCAACGCGCCGTAAATGATCGCAATCACCGACAGGATGAGAATCGTGTCGCGGACCGCGGGATGCATCGCGGCTGCCGGGAAGAGCGGAATGGCGAAGCGCAGAATTGCATACGCACCCACCTTGATACCGAGCGTTACGGCAGCAAACGTCGGCGCGGCCCCCTGCGCGTCCGGCAACCAGGTGTGAAACGGCACCAGTGCCGACTTGACGCCAAAGGCAAGAAAGAAGGCACCGAACAGCCACAGCTGCGCCCGCGGCGTGAGGGCGATTCGCATCACGTCGTCAAGGTGGAACGACGTCCCGCCACCGATCGACCACAGCGCGATGATCGCCACCAGCATCAGGAGCGAGCCAACCAGCGTGAACAGCACGTAGCGCAAGCTGGCCCGTGACTGCCCTGCCGCTCCCCAGATCCCGAGCAAGAAGTAGGTCGGGATCAGCATCAATTCCCACGCCAAATAGAACGCGAGCAAATCGAGGGTGATGAACACGCCGATCAGGCCGCTGGTGAGCAACAGGATGAGCGCACCGAAGGCCGGGGTCCGCACGCGCACGTTATTCCACGCGCCCAGCAGTGCCAGCGGCAACAGCGTGGCCGTCATCACTACCATCGGCAAGGACAGCCCATCAACGCCGAGACTGATGGTCGCACCCAGGTCCGCGAGCCACGGCAGGTCGACGCGCGCTTGCCACCCTCGGCCGGCGGGATCGTACAGTCCCCATAGCGCCAGACTGAGCAGCGCTTCGATGCCCAACGCCACCAGTGTGAGGGTCCGCGCGTCAGGACCACCACTCGGCGCCTCGGTCCCGCTATCGTCACGCGAAATATCGCGGCCGCCGAAGCGCACTAACGCCGCGGCCAGCACCGGCCACAACAACATGGCCGGCAGGATCCACGCCGCCACGCCGCTGGAAAGTAGAAATTCGCGCATCGGTCAGCTCAGGGTGAGAGCGGCGAGCAACGCGATGGCGCCGGCGGCGAGGAGCCACGCGTACTTGCCCACGTCACCGTCCTGCAGGCGGCGGCCGACCAGCGCGGCCGTGCGGGCGAACACTCCCCCACCTGCCGTCAGCGCGTGATCGACCCCGGCGTCGACCCCGCGCGCGAGCACGACACTAGCCAACAGGCTCACCGGGCGCACGATCACCGCATCAACCACGCGGTCGACGAAATACGCGTTCGCGAGGAGCCCTCCATCGAGTGGTGCCTGCGCGCTGTCGACGACCGGCTTCCGGTACTGCCACCAAGCCACGGCAAGTCCAAGCAGGGCGACGCCGGTCGCCACCGCCACCAGCATCATTTCTGTGCGATGGTCGAGATGCCCTGTACCCGCGAGCCGCACCGCACTGCTGCCGGTTACAGGTGCCAGCCACGACTCCAGCAGACCAACGGGACCGAGCGGCAGCAGGGGCGGCAAGTTGAGCCAGCCGCCCACGGCCGTGAGCACACCCAACGCGAGCACAGGCGCGGTCATCACGACCGGAGCCTCGTGGAGCACTTCCCGCTCCCCGTCGCCGGTTCGGTTCTCACCATAAAAGGTGAGCAGGAGCAGACGCATCATGTACACCGCCGTGAGCAGGGCCGTCACCACACCGATGCCGTACGCCGCATACAGCACGGCGCTACCGGGAATGCCCAGCAACGAGGCCTCCGCCAGCGGGCTCCCGTGAGCGCGGGCGAAGACGGATGCCAGGATCTCGTCCTTGGAGAAGAAACCAGCCAGCGGGGGCACTCCGGCGATGGCGAGGGTGGCTACCGTCATGGACGCGGCAGTGGCGGGCATGTACTTGGCCAGACCACCCATGTTGCGGAGGTCCTGGGGATCGCTCTTGCCGTGTGTGTGGTGGTACGCTTGATGCATCGCGTGAATCACCGAGCCCGCCCCGAGGAAGAGCAGCGCCTTGAAAAAGGCGTGTGTGACCAGATGGAAGACACCGGCGGTGTAGGCGCCACTGCCGACGGCGACGAACATGTAGCCGAGCTGCGAGACGGTGGAATACGCCAGCACCTTCTTGATGTCCCACTGTCGCAACGCGATGGTGGCGGCAAACAACGCCGTCAGGGCACCGATGGCGGTGACGACCAGCGATGCCTCCGGAGCGCCCGAGAAGATCGGTGCCGCGCGCGCCACGAGGTACACGCCCGCCGTCACCATGGTCGCGGCGTGGATCAGGGCAGACACCGGCGTCGGGCCGGCCATCGCGTCGGGCAACCAGATGTACAGTGGCAGCTGCGCGCTCTTGCCCGCGCAGCCCACAAAGAGAAACAGCGCGATGGCGAGCACCACCGGTGTGCCGGCCAGTGCACCGAGCGCTGCGTGCGCGCCGAGATAGTCGAGCTTCTGCGTTGTCACCCAGATCAGGAACATGGCAACGAGGAATCCGAAATCGCCGACGCGGTTCACAATGAACGCCTTGCGGCCCGCATCGACATTCGCCCGGTCGCTGAACCAGAAGCCGATCAGGAGATAGGAGGCCAATCCAACCCCTTCCCAACCGACGAACATGACGGGGTAGCTGCCGCCGAGCACGAGAATCAGCATGAACGCGACGAACAGGTTGAGATACGCGAAGTAGCGCGCGTAGCTCGCGTCGTCACGCATGTAGCCGACGGAGAAGACGTGAATGAGAGAACCGATGCCGGTGATGACCAGCGTCATGAGAATCGACAGCTGGTCGAGCTGCAGATTCCAGTTGACCACCAGATTGCCGACCGGCATCCACTGGCCGAAACTGACAATGTGGCGCGCCAGTTCGGGCGCGCGTTGCATGTCAATGAACAGCGCGAGCGCCACGCCGAACGCCGCCACGATCACACCCGGTCCGATGATCGTGACCACCGGATGCCGGGCGGTAGAGCGATCCCCTTCGCGACCGCCGTGCAACGCGACGGCACCGTTGGCGAGAAAGCCGATCACCGGCAGCAGGAGCAGCAGACTGAGCAGGGTCGGGATCATCCGCGGAGCGTCCGGAGGGATGACAGATCGACGGTGCCGAAGTGGCGGAACACCGAGATCAGAATCGCGAGCCCCACAGCCGCCTCGGCCGCGGCAATGGTCATCACCATGATGACGAACACGTGACCGGTGACGCCGTGCAGCTTGGCCAGCGCGACGAAGCTCAGATTCACGGCGTTGAGCATGAGCTCGGCGCACATGAACAAGATGATCGCGTTGCGTCGGGTGAGCACGCCGACCACGCCGATCACAAACAGAATCGCGGAGACGATCAGGGCCTCGGCGATCATGCGCGCACCCGCTTCTTCGCGAGGAGCACGGCGCCCACCACCGCGACAAGGAGCACGAGACTGGTCAACTCGAAGGCCACGAGATAGTCAGTGAAAAGCGAAGCGGCGACGGCTTCAACCACGTTGTCGGTCGCCGGCGCCAGCTCGACGCGCGGATACCGCTGCCGCTGCACGACCAGCAGGTTGGCTAGGAGCGCCAACCCGACCAGGCCGGCGCCCAGCCGCGCCCCGAGAGAGCGCAGATCGGAGACGCCGCCCCGGCCGAGGTTGAGCAACATGACCACGAAGACGAACACGACCATAATGGCACCGGCATACACCAGCACCTGAATCACCCCGACAAAGGGCGCATCCAGCATGACGTAGAGGCCAGCCAGCGCGAACATCACGTTGACCAGCCAGAGGGCAGCCGGCACCGGGTTCGTCCGGGTCACGAAGAGCAGCGCTGACGCGATCGCGAGCAGCGAAAACAGATAAAACTGAAACTCGTAGAAGCCGTTCATTCGCCCTTCGGGTCGGCGGGGTCCCAGAGTTCGCTCACCGGATGGGTCTGCGCCATGAGACGCTCCAGGTCGTACACGAACGAGGCACGATCAAATTCCGCATTCTCGTAGTGCCGACCCAGATGAATCGCTTCCTCAGGGCAGACCTCCTGACAGAAGCCGCAGAAGATGCAGCGGAACTCGTCGATCTCGAAGACCAACGGATAGCGGTTTCCCTGCTCGTCCTCTCCCGGCGTGAGCTTGATGCAGTTGGCCGGGCAGACCGTCGGACATAACCCGCACGCCACGCACTTCGCCTTGCCATCTTCGGTCGTGAGCATCCGGTGGGTGCCCCGCCAACGAGGTGACAGATCCCACTTCGTTTCCGGGTACTGCATGGTGACCTTGTGCGGATCCACAAGGTGCTTCAGCGTCGTGGCCATGCCCTTGAGCGTTGCGCGCACGTAACTCACGCGCTCCAACGGGCGGTGCATGACCTTCACTCCGATGGCCATCAGTCGCCTCCCTCGGCGAGACTCGGAATCGAGATCGGTGGGGTGGTCAGCGGTGTGACCGCGTGAGGCGCGCGCTGCGACGCCAACTGGCGGCGGGACAGGTCGAGTCCTCGCGCCCGAAGCCGCTCCAAATCGGTCGGCCCGACGCGCGCGCTACTGGGGCTGATCAACTTGCCGCGATCGAGCCACGCCAGCAGCACGGCGATGAGGACGACGTTCATCGCCAGCAGCGAGAGCGAGAACAGCGGGCCCCGGGCAACACCGAGGGCGTCGAGTGCCAGCGTGGCGGCCGCAATGATCACGATGTACGCCAGCGCGATCGGCAGCATGACGCTCCAGCCCAACGACATCAACTGATCGTACCGAAAGCGCGGCACCGTCCAGCGCACCCACATAAAGACGAACAGGAAGAAGCCGGTTTTTGCCGCAAACATCCCGAGCGTCAACATCGTCTTGAGCAGCGTGTGCGGACCGACGTTGTCCCATTGCGTGAACGGAATGTCCCAGCCGCCGAAAAACAGCGTGGCCGTGAGACCGCTCACCGTGGCCATGTTGGCATACTCGGCGATGAAGAACATCGAGAACTTCATGCCGCTGTATTCGGTGTGATACCCGGCCACCAGTTCCGATTCCGCTTCCGGCAAGTCGAACGGCAGGCGATTCGTCTCGGCAAACGCCGCCACGAGGAACGTGAACCACGCGACGGTCAGGGAGAGCACGTTCCAGCCCATGTGCGACTGCTGCTGGACGATGCTGGTGAGCGACACGTTCCCAGCGAGCAGGATCACGGGGATGGTGGACATGCCCATGGCGATCTCGTACGAGATCATCTGCGCGCTGGAGCGAAGCCCACCAAGCAGGGCGTACTTGTTGTTGGAGGACCACCCGGCCAGCACGATGCCGTACACCCCCAGCGAGGAGATCGCGAGGGTGAAGAGAAACCCGACCGGCAGCGGTGCGATCGACATGTCGATCAGCCCCCACGGTGTCGGCAGTGATGACGCGAGCGGGAGCACCGCCCACGTGAGCATCGCGGGAATGAACGCCAATGCCGGTGCAAGAAGGAACAACCATCGGTCGGCATGCGCCGGATCGGTCTCTTCCTTCATGAAATTCTTGATGCCGTCGGCGACCGGCTGCAGGATGCCCCCGGGGCCGGCGCGATTGGGGCCACGGCGGTCCTGAATCCACGCGGCGAGCTTGCGTTCGGCGAGCGTCAACAGAGCGACCCCCACCATGTACACCCCGAAGACGACGACAATCTTGACACAGCTGGCCAGTACATAGGTGCCAATCGCCGTGGGCGGCTGCTGGGGATCAGCCCGCGGAAACCAACGTGCCAGTTCGATCAGGGGCGCGACGAACGGCGCGATCATGCGCTCACCCCGCTCGCGAGTACCGGTGCCGTGTCCGCGCCCGGCAGGCCACGCAGTCCAAGCGCCTCGTAGTCCAGCCCGGCAAACGCCGCGTGAGTGGACGCCAGCGCCGCGAAGACATCGGCCGGCGTGAAGAAACGCGCGTCGCCCCCGACGGCCGCCAGCAGGTCGGCGAGCACGTACCAGGTGGGACGCGCCACCCCGGGCGCCGCCTTTGCCTGCAGGAAACGCTGGACACGTCCGCGCAGATTCGTCAGGGTGCCTTCCTCCTCAACGACGTTCGTGGTGGGCAGGACGACGCCCGCCCGCGCCTCGAGCGCGGCAGGGAGGGCCGTACCGATGAACACGATCTGCGAGGCACGATCGAGGTCGGCTGCGTGGACCCCGTCGAGCGCATCGCCCACCACGAGCAGCGCATCGCCCTCCTGCACCACATTGCCAAGCGCCGCGACCTCGGCAAAACCGAGGTGGCGCGCCCCGGTGGCGTTGGCCGCACGTTCGGCGCGCAACGCCAGGTCGGGTGCGCCGGGCAGCGCGACTTCCTCGCCACGCACAAGGCGGAACACCCCGGCGCCAGTCGTGGCCGCCAGCAGGCGTTCCAGCAGGAACAACGCTTCGTTCGAGAGATTCGGCGACGCGAGCACCACGACGCGCTGGCCGGCCAATGCCCGGGCGGCCACGCCCACGGCATCGTCCCACTCGGCGACCGTCAGTTCGTTCCCGCGCCGTACCAGCGGCTGATCAAGCCGATCGCGCCGATTGAACTCACGATAGCCCTGCCGGCCGACATCGCACACGTAATACTGATTGACCTGATCGTTGGCGCGTGGCTT
>CANJOX010000126.1 GCA_947475795.1 Gemmatimonadota bacterium | reverse complement strand
TCTGTGCTACCGGCTGTGCTACCGGCGGCGCCTTCGGCTGTGCCACCGACTCGGCCGCGGGCTGGCGCACCGTGCCCGACACGTCCGCCGCGTCGAACACCGACAGCACCTCGGACGCTGGCATCCCGTCGTCCGCATAACCAACGGCTTCGCGGGCGGTGGTGCGGGTGCGGTCGGCGGCGATCGACTTGAGCGTGGCGCGGCCGTACGCGACGGCCGGATGATCCGGAAACGCGCGGGCCGCTACCTCCATCATGCGCTCGGCTTCCGCGCGGTGGCCGTGCCGCGCCGAGACGATGGCGTGCTGCACGAGCAGCAGCGGGTGACGGACGTCCTGCTGCACCGCGATGTCGACCGCCGAGGCAATCGCGGCGCGTGCACCGGCAACGTCGCCGGCCACCAGCCGCACCACCGACTGCATGAACCGGAGCGCGATCGACGCCGGGGTCTGCCCGAGCCCCTCGGTGGACACGCGCTCGGCTTCGGCGGGCATGCCGAGCACCGCGAGCGCGCCGCTGCGCAGATACCACCCCTCTTCGGTAGCCTGCGCGCGATCCCAGATGTCATCCAGGGCGGCCAGCGTGTCGGCGGGCAGTTGCCGCAGCAGCGACGCGCGTGCCGACTCCAGTCCCACGTCGAGCGCCACCGCCGACGCCATCGGGCGCTCCACCAGGATGTCGGTGGTGTCGAGGACATCGAACAGATCGAGACCGCTGCGCCCAAGCGGCGACGACGGGACCTCGGTGGCGCGTGGCCCGACCGGCGCGACCGGTACCACCGCCGTGGACGGCGCCACCGGGCCCGCCGGGGCGGCGGGGGTCGCGGGTCCGATCGACGAGGGGGGCAGCGGGCGCGGCGCAGCGCCGACGCCGGAGATTTCCGGTGGCATCAGGTC
Source organism: Gemmatimonadota bacterium (assembly GCA_947475795.1). Next base: position 7,718 of record CANJOX010000126.1, on the reverse strand, counting down.
GAAATATCGGCACCGGCGCCGCGGAACGGCATCAGGGCCGCGGCATCACCGGCACGCGCACCAGTTCAGACGAGCGCTTCGACCAGGGCGTCCTCGTGCCCCACGTGGCCGTAGGCGCCGAACTCGTCGTACCAGCGGTAAGCATCGCCGTTGTGGTCGAGGGCGAGGCGCCGGCGGGTGGCGCTGTGTTCGTAGAGTCGGAGTTCGCCCACATCGGCGGGGCCACGCACGAAGCCGATGAACCAGAAGGCGGCGGTGGCATCGACGGCATCGGCCCCGAACACGGCGGCAAGGGCGCGCTGCAGCGGGTACCAGTCCGGCGGTCGATAGGCGGGGAGCGTATGGCGCATGGTCACGATGCCCGCTGGACGCGCTGGCGTTGCAGCGGGTCACGATTCGTCACAGTGCGGGACGACGATGTTCCATCGTGTTACACCATCGCACGACGAACGCGTCCAACCGCCGCGCCTTACGAGGCCCCCGCGGCGGTGCGGGCGAGAATGAACCGGGTGACCGCATCGAGCGACGCGCGGGCCTCGGGGAGCACCGTGGAGAAGAACTGCCACACATGCGGCACGTGCGGCCACAGGTCGAGCTCCACCGACACGCCGGCCGCGCGGGCGGCCGCGGCCACACGGATCGCGTCGTCGCGCAGCACTTCGTCTTCGCTGGCGTGCACCAGCATCGGCGGCAGCCCACGGAAATCGCCGTACAGCGGCGACAGCAGCGGCAGCGTGGGATCAGCGTCGCCCACATAAAAACGGGCGGCGCGGCGGATCGTGTCGCCGGCAAACATCGCGCAGCGCTCGGTGTTTTCGTCGAGTGAACGGCCGGTGGCCGCGAGGTCCGTCCACGGACTGAACGCCACCACGCCGGCGGGGAGCGGCCAGCCGGCGTCACGCACGGCCAGCGTCAGCGCCAGCGCGAGACCGCCGCCGGCCGAATCGCCGGCCACGATGAGCTGCGACGGCGCCACGCCCTGCTCATCCAGCAGGTAGCGGTACGCGGCCTTGGCATCCTCAAGGGCCGCCGGGAACGGGTGCTCGGGGGCCAGCCGGTAGCGTGGTACGAAGGCACGGCCACGGACGCGGCGCACCAGCGTGGACACCAGCGGCCGATGTGTTTCGGGCGAGCAGGCGATGTACCCGCCGCCGTGCAGATACAGCAACACCGGCGCATCAGCGGCAGCGCCGGGCCAATCCACCAACTCGCCGCCGGGCCACCCCGCCGCGGCCGCATGCCACGCGCTGCGGGCCCCCGTGAGGCGCGCCATCCAGCGCCGCGCTCCCCGTGGACGCCCCATTTCGACCCGCACCCACGCCGGATCGATCGGTCCGTGCGCGTGCGGTCGCATGCGCGACCGTACCAGCAGATGCACGAGCCGCGACTGCCAGCTGATGGGGCGCGACGCCGGGCGGGTGCTCATCGCGTCAGACGCCAACCTGCTTCTCCACGCGGTCGCGGTAGTGGCGGCTCAGGCGCAGCTGCGTGCCGTTGTCCAGCATGACCATGTAGTCGCCCGACAACCACTGCTGCATTTCGCGCACGCGGTTGAGGTTCACGATGGTGGAGCGATGAATGCGCGCGAACAACCGTGGGTCGAGGGACTCCTCGAGGTGGCTGATGCGATCCCGGATCGCGTGCGCCTGATCACCCACGTGCAGCCGCACGTAATTCCGGTCGGCCTCGATCCAGTCGATCTCTGAGGTCTTCACGAAGAACATGCGCCCGTTGTCCTTCACCAGAATGCGACTGGCGTAGTGGTCACCCGCGGCGGCGGCCGCGCCACTGACCGGCGGCACCATGCGCCCCTCACGCGGCGTGTCCGCCGGCGCGTCCGCAGTACTGTCACGGCGATCCGTCAGCCGCCGCACGGTGTCCAGCAGCTCGCTCAGGCGCAACGCAACATCCGCGTTGGCCCGCTGCGTCCGCACCTTTCCGAACGCCATGCGGAAGCGATCCGCATCCACCGGCTTGAGCACGTAGTCCACCGCGTGCACATCAAAGGCCCGCTGCGCATGCTCGTCGTACGCGGTCACGAACAACACGAGGGGGACCGTCTCGCCTGCGAGCTCGCGCAGCACGCCGAAGCCGTCGAGTCCGGGCATCTGCACGTCCAGACACACCACATCCGGCTGCAGCGCACGGATGAGCTGCACCGCCTCGGGCCCGCTGGCGGCCTCCCCCACGACGTCCACATCGTGTTCGGTCTGCAGCAGCCGTCGCAGCCGTTGGCGCGCCAGCACTTCATCGTCCGCGATCAGCACCCGTATCCGTCCCATCCCGCCCCCTGTCATCACCGCGATTCCGGCCCACGTCGGTACACTGCCCAAGTCGAGCCGTGCCAGCTACTACGTTCAAGATGACCCCTGGTTCCACGATCGCCCAACTTTCACGTGCATTCCCACCATGGTCGCCTCGAACGCCCCCGTCACCTTCGCCGATGAGGGCGCGCGTCTCCGACGTCTGACGCGCCTGCTCTTCGCGGTGGTCTGGGTGGTGCCGGCGGCCATGGCCGCGCTGCAGCGATCGGTGGTGGGCGATGCCTCGGGAGTGCACTACGCGCTGGGCACAGCGCTCGTGTGGCAGGGCGCCTCGTGGATGCTGTGGGGGGCGTGGTCGCAGGTCGTGCTCACGCTCGTCGATCGCGTCAAGCTGGACACCGCGCGACTGCTGCCGTGGGTGGCCGCCCATCTGGGTGCCAGCGCGGTGATCTGTGCGACCAACGTGTTCGTCATCGCGTGGCTGGACCACCTCTTCGGCGCCGTTGGCCGCGTCACGAGCTACGCCACCGCCGTGCGCACGGTGCTGGTGGATCACCTCGATTTTCAGGTCGTGCTGTACTGGGCCGTGGTCGGGGCCGCGTACATGGTGGAGTTCGTACGCCGCTATCGCGAACGCGACCGGGCCGCCACCGCGCTCGAGCAGCAACTCGCCTCCACGCAACTGGAGGCGCTGCGCATGCAGCTCAATCCGCACTTCCTGTTCAACGCCCTCAACTCGGTGGCCGAGCTGATGGAAATGGACGTGCGGGAAGCCCAGCGCACGCTCACGCGGGTGGCCGACCTGCTGCGGCTCTCGCTGCGCAGTGCGGGAGCGTCGCTCATTCCCGTGTGGCAGGAGATCGAGCTGGTGGAGCTGTATCTCCAGATTGCGCGCGTGCGCTACGGACAGGGGCTGGCGGTGGACATCACCGTCGATCCCGCCGCCGTGGACGATCTCATTCCCAGCTTTCTGCTGCAGCCGCTGGTAGAAAACGCCCTCAAGCACGGGCTCGCCCCGGGGCACCCCGACCAAAGCATCGAGGTGCGGGTCACGCGCGATCAGGGCGCGCTGGCGATCGTGGTGGAAGACAACGGCAAGGGGCTCGACGGGCTCCTCACCACCAGCGGCCGTTTTCTGGCCGTGACGCCGTCGGTGGACGGTCTGGGGATCGGTCTCACGAACACGCGCATGCGCCTCGCCATGCTCTACGGCGACCGCTACGCCTTCCGGATGAGCAACCCGCCCGGGGGCGGATGCCGCGTAGACATCCGCCTGCCGACCGGCACCCGGCCGGCCGCCTCGACGCCTTACACGAAGGCGGAGTAACCCGTGACGGCGCGCCCCACGATCATGGCGTTGATCTCGTTCGACCCTTCGTACGAGTAGATCGCTTCGGCATCGGCAAACAGCCGCGCCACGTGGTACTCCAGCAGAATGCCGTTGCCGCCCATCGACTCGCGCGCGAGTTGCACCACCTCGCGGCACTTGGCGGCGCAGAACTGCTTGGCCAGCGCGGAGAGTTCGTCCTTGGGGCCCAGCTGGTCCTGCAACTCCGAGGCGCGCAGCGCGAGCCCGATCATGGCCGTGAGATTGCCCAGCATCGTCACCATCATCATCTGCACCAGCTGGAAGCTGCCGATCGGGCGGCCAAACTGCGTGCGCTCCTGCGCGTACCGCAGCGCCTTCTCGTACGCGCCCATCGCACACCCCACCCCCTGCCACGCCGTGCCGCACCGCGCCGTCACCAGCACGCGCTGGGTGTCGGCAAAGCTGCGCGCGCGCTGCAGCCGGTCCTGCTCCGCCACACGCACGTTCGTAAGCGTGATGAGCCCGTTGTGCACCGTGCGCTGCGCAATTTTGCCCTGCATCATCTCGGCCGAGTAACCCGGCAGCGCCGTACGCACGATGAATCCCTTCACCGACTGATCCGCTTCATCGCGCGCCCAGATGATCACGATGTCGCACCACGTGGAGTTACCGATCCACTTCTTCTGCCCGTTCAGCACCCACGTGTCGCCCTCACGGCGGCAGGTGGTGGTGAGGCCGCGCGCCACGCCCGAGCCGACGTCGGGTTCGGTGAGCCCGAAGGCGCCCACCAGATCCCAGCGCCGCAGCGCCGGCAGCCACTCGGCCTGCTGCTCCTCGGACCCGCACAGTGCGATGGAGCCCATGCACAGCCCCGCGTGCACACCAAAGAACGTGGCCAGCGACGGGTCCACCCGTGCGAACTCCATGGAGAGCATGCCGTCCATGACCGTCGCGCGGGCGGCGCGCTCCGGCGTGTAGGCGCCCTGCAGCAGATCGAGCTCCTTCATCTTGCCCACGAGATACTCGCGGGGGAATTCGGCGCGTTCCCAGTAGTAATTGGCCTGCGGCTCCCACTCGCCGCTCATGAAGCCGCGCAGTTTGAGCCGCGCCGCGTTCACCTCGTCGGGGAGCGTCGAAAACCAGTCGTAGAAATCGCCGGTGATCGGCGGGCTGGGGCGCGTGGGAGCAGTCATCGGAATCCGGACAGGAGGGAACGGGAGTGCATTATACTCCCCGACCTGCCCCGTACGCGTCAGCGCCGCCGGTCGTTCCCCGGCGCGGTGCCGGCGTGCCGTAAACCGCCTTCGCCCCTCGCCGATGACGCTGTCCCGCTACCTGGCCGCCCTCGGCTACGGCACCCGCAAGGGCGCCGAGACCATCGTGCGCCAGCGCCGGGTCACCACCGCCGCCGGCGTCGTGCTACGCGACACCAGCGCCTACCGGCACGACGACGTGTTCGTGGACGGCGCGCCGCTCGATCCGCCCCCCGGCACCGTGATCGCGCTGCACAAGCCGGTGGGCTACGTGTGCTCGCTGGAGGACCGGCCGCCACTCGTGTACGACCTGCTCCCGCCGCGCTTTCCGCAGCGCACGCCGGTGATGGCCACCGTGGGCCGGCTCGACGCCGACACCTCCGGGCTGCTGCTGCTCACCGACGACGGGGCGCTCAACCACCTGCTCGCGTCGCCCAAGTCGCACCTGCCCAAGCGGTACGCGATGACGCTGGCCGAGCCGCTGCGCGACGACGACGGCGCGCGTGTGGCGGCGGGCACGCTGATGCTGCACGGCGAGACCACGCCGCTCGCCCCCGCGGAGCTGCACGTCACCGGCGAGCGCGCGGCCGACATCGTGATTCACGAGGGGCGCTACCATCAGGTGCGGCGCATGATGGCCGCGCTGGGGAATCACGTGCGCACGTTGCAGCGCGTGGCCGTTGGGCCGTTGCCGCTGGGCGATCTCCCCGCGGGGGCGTGGCGTGTCCTGGAGTCGCACGAGGTGGACACCCTGCGCGCCGCCGCGCTGGCCACCAAGGCGCAGGCCAAGGCCGCCGCAAAGGCGCGGTAAGCGCGGAATCAGCGCGTGGCGGCCAACACCTTGAAGCGACGGCCGTCGTGCACCGTGCGCACGGCGCCGAAGTGCTCGGCCACCACCTGCTCGTAGGGCAGCGTGCGATTGGCCACCAGATACAGGCGGCCGCCGGGGGCGAGATGCGTGGCGGCGTCGGCGATGAACTGTCGCGGTACCGTGAGGTCGGTGGCCTTGCCCTGATGAAAGGGCGGGTTGGACACCACCACGTCGAACCGTTCGTCGCCGGCGGCGCTCCCGACATCGCTGGCGCGTACCTCGGCGTTGGTGAGGCCGGCGGCCGCGATGCCGCGCGTGGCGCACCGCACCGCTTCGGCATCGGCATCCAGCAGCAGCACGCGTCCCGTGCCCGAGCGGGCGGCGGCGGACAGGCCGAGCGCGCCGGCCCCGCACCCCAGATCGAGCACCGACTCGCCGGCGGCGATCTCCATTGTGTCGGCCAGCAGCTGCGTGGCCTCGTCCAGATGCTCCCACGAGAACACGCCGGGGCGTGTGAACAGCTGGAACGCGCGCCCCGCGAGGGTGACCGGCAGCTCCAGGAACTGGTCGGGGTCGAGATACGGCGAGGTGCCCCCCTCGAGCGACGACGGGGCGACCTGCTGCTTCGTGGCCACCGCCATACGGTGACCGCTGTGCTGCGCCTCGAGCCGGGCGCCGCCGAAGATCGACTCCAGCAGGCGCACGGCGGGCTTGGCCCCTTCATCGTTGGCGCCGGCCAGATAGCAGCGACCGCCCAGGCGCAGCGCGTGGAACGCCTCCCAGACGAGCTGCTGCAGCGCCACCTTGTCGGTGGAGACGCGGATCGTGACCACATCGGCCGCGATGGCCAGCGGGAAGGCGTGCGTGCCGTGCGCGTGCATCACATGGCCGCCGGGGATGCCATTGGCCAGCAGCGTGCGCCGAGTGGCCTCCACCGCGGGGAGCGACCGGTCGGCGCACCAGAGCACCGACGCCCCGCCGGCCACCGCCGCGGCGGCGGGGACAATCCCATTGCCGCAGTTCAGGTGCACCGACGTGCTGCGCCCCAGCGACGCGACGGCATCGGCGAGCATGAGCGCCGAGGGGTCCTCGAGGCCGTGCGCGAACACACCGGGCTTGGTGGCCACCAGCACACGGGCACCGGCCACGGCCAGCGGGGCGGTTTGCCAGGTGCTGTAACGATCGGGCGCGGGCGCAGCGGCGTCAGGGAGAGTCATGCGCGGAGTTTAGCGCAGGGGGAAAGGGGGGAGCGGCGGCACCCCGAGCCCAATTAACGCTCACCAAACGGTGCGCACGGTAATGTAGAGTCATGTCTACCACGTACCGTCTGTATTTGCTCGGCAGATTCGAGTTGATCGCCGCTGATGGATCCCTCGCCATGGCCGCCGGCAAGGGGCTGGCGGTGCTCGCGTACCTCGCCTGTGCGCGCGACCGGCAGGCATCGCGTCAAGCGCTGACCGATCTGCTGTGGCATGACAGCGGGCGCGAGAGCAGCCGATCGTCGCTGCGGCAGGCGCTGTTCACGATCCGCCGCACGCTTGGCCCCGACATCATCGACGGCGACGGGGAATGGCTCACGCTGAGCACCCGCGTCGCCTCCGACGCTGACGCGTTTCACGAGGCGACCCGGCAGGGTGCGATGCGTGATGCCGTCGCCTGTTACGGCGGCGAGTTTATTCCCGCCTTTGCCGCACCGGGGGCCTCGAATTTCGAACGATGGGCCGAGGCGGAGCGCCTGCGGCTGAAGAGCGCGTTTGTGGTGGCGGCCAGAACCGAGCACCAACGGCTCACGGGCGGCGGCGAGATCGCCGCCGCGCTGGCGATTGCCGCGCGGTTGCGCGATGCCGACGGCGAAGAGGACGCATCGTGGCATCTGTTGTTCGAGTCGCTCGCCACCGCCGGGCAGTATGCGCACCTCGAGCTGGAGGCGGCCTCGTGGCAGGCGGCCCGCGCCGACGAAGAGCCCGCCCTGCGCGCCTCCACGGAGTCGCTCCTCGCGCGGCTGCGCAAGCAACGGTATGCCCCGGCCGAGCGCACCGAGCCCGGCGCGCCGGTACACGTGCCCGTGCACCCCGAGTTTC
>CANJOX010000125.1 GCA_947475795.1 Gemmatimonadota bacterium | reverse complement strand
CCGGCGCGGCGCGCGTGCTAAGTTCGGGCCATGACGACCCCGTTCCGCTCCCGCCTCGCGACGCTGCTCGCGCTCGCGCCTGCCCTGCTCGGCGCCCAGCCGGCCCGTGACGTCCGTCCCGCCAGCGACCTCGCGCGCGCGCAGGCCGGCATTACGGCCCCGGCGATTCTACGCGACATCACCACGCTCGCCTCCGACGCCTTCGAGGGACGCGCCCCCGGCACACGGGGCGAAGACTCGTCGGTGACGTTCCTGCAGCGTGAGTTCCGGCGCATCGGACTCCGCCCCGGGAACCCCGATGGCAGCTACATCCAGACGGTGCCGCTGGTGGGTACGACCTCCACCGTGACCGCGCGCGCGTCCGTGCAGGGGACCACGATCCCCCTGCGCCAGCTCGATGACATCGTGATGTGGTCGCTGCGTCCCGACACGCTGGTGACCGTGACGCCGAGCGCGCTGGTGTTCGTGGGCTACGGTGTGGAAGCGCCCGAATATCAGTGGGACGATTTCAAGGGAGTGGACGTCCGCGGCAAGATCGTGGTGATGCTCGTGGGCGATCCGCCGGTGCGGAGCGCTTCCGACAGCGCCACGCTGGACCCGGCGGTGTTCCGCGGCCCGGCGATGACGTACTACGGCCGCTGGACGTACAAGTACGAGCAGGCCGCGGCCAAGGGCGCGGCCGGCGTCATCCTGGTGCACCAGACCGGACCGGCCGGGTATCCGTGGACCACAGTGCAGAGCAACGCGCACGAGAAGTTCGAGATCGCCGACGGTCCGGCGCACGCGGCGGTGGAAGGATGGATGCAGCTCGACGTGGCCACGCGGCTGTTCGCGGCCGGCGGCCACGACTTCGCCGCCCTCGAGCGGCTGGCGCGCACGCGCGACTTCCGTCCGGTTGCGCTCGGCGGCACGGCCGAGTTCACCGTGCGCAACGCGGTGCGCCGTGTACAGTCGCGCAACGTGATCGCGCGCCTCGACGGCAGTGACGCCGCGCTCCGCACCGAGTACGTGGTGCTCTCCGCGCACTGGGACGGCTACGGGATCGGGCGCGCCATCAACGGCGACTCGATCTACAACGGCGCCCTCGACGATGCGAGCGGTGTGGCGTGGCTGCTCGCGCAGGCGCGCGCGTTCGCATCACTCGCCGTGAAACCGAAGCGCACGATGCTGTTTCTCGCGGTCACGGCCGAGGAACAGGGGCTGCTGGGCTCGCGCTGGTATGGGCAGCATCCGCTGTATCCGCTGGAGCGCACGCTGGCCGACATCAACATGGACGCCATGAACACGTTCGGCCGCACGTCGTCGATCGTGAGCCTCGGCGTGGGACAGACGTCGCTCGAAACACTGCTGGCGCAGGAGGCGGCGAAGGACGGCCGCATCGTCAAGCCCGATCCCGAATCCGAGAAGGGCTACTTCTACCGCGCCGACCATTTTGAGTTTGCGCGCCAAGGCGTGCCGGCGTTGTCGTTTCTCTTTCCCGGCACCGACTACATCAACCAGCCCGCGGGCTACGAAGCCCGGGTGCGCGGCGAGTACATCGCGCGGGACTATCACAAGCCGAGCGACGAGGTGAAAGCCACGTGGGACCTCGCCGGTCTGGTGGACGACACGCGACTCCTCTTCCGCGTGGCGCTCGCGGTGGCCGACGGCGCGGTGTGGCCCACGTGGAGTGCGGGCTCGGAGTTCCGTGCGCGGCGTGAACGCGCACTGCAGCAGGCGAAGACGGGGGCGACGCAGGAGGCCGCCACGGACGCCGTGCGCACACCACTGTCCATCGAGCGGATCACCGGTGGACCGTCGCTCACCGGCACCGCGCCCACGTCGCCGCTCTGGTCGCCCGATTCGAAGACGCTCGCGTTTCTCTGGAACGACGCGGCGCAGCCCACGCGCTCGCTGTGGCTGGTGGCGCGCGACGCCACCACGCCGCGCCGGCTGCTGCCGGCGGCGGACAGCGCAGGCGTGCGCGAATTCGTGTGGACCCCTGACGGCACCGCGGTGGTGTACGTGCAGCGCGATGCCCTGCGGCGCGCCACCGTGGCCACCGGCGCTATTGCCACGCTCGACGCAGGTGCCGGAGACGTGAGCGAACTCGCGATCGCCCCCGACGGCCGCACGATCTCGTTCCTGCGCGACGGCGATCTGTGGCTGCTGCCGATCGCGGGCGGCACACCGATGCGCGCCACCCACGTGGCCGTGCCACCGCTGGGGACGATTGCGCTGGGCACGTACTACGGGCGCGAGGTGGAGATCGGCGGTGCCACGTGGAGCGGCCCGACGCCGTCGTATGCGTGGTCGCCCGACGCGCGCACCATCGCGGTGCACGCCGTGGACCGCCGGGCCGTGCCGCGCTTCAGCATGCCGTACTATCTGGGCGACACGGTGCAACTCAACACGGTGCGCCGTGGCGCGCCGGGACAAACCAACGAGACGCGCACGGTGGCGCTGTACGACGTGGGCGCGCGCACGCTGTCCACCGTGGAGCTGCCCGACGCGAGCCGCACGCGCGTGGTCAACCTCGCGTGGTCCGCCACGGGCACCTTGCTGATCGACCGCGAAAGCGACGACGCTATCGACCGCACGATCCATGTGCTCACCCAAGCGGCGCCGACACCGCGCGTGGCGTGGCGCGACCACCGCGACACGCGCATCTACAACGACATCGCCTCGGCGTGGAGCGCCGACGGCCGCACGATCGTGCTCACGGGTGATCTCGACGATCGCTATCGTCTGTATCACGTGACGCCGGGGGACAGCACCCCCGTGCTGCTCACGCCCGGCGCGCACGATGTGGCCGGCGCCGGCATCCCGCGCGCCGCGACGCGCAGCATCGACTATGTGAGCTCCGCGCCGCGTCCGTCGGAGCGCCACGTGTTCCGCGTGAGCAGTGGCGGCGGCGTGTCGCGGCAGCTCACCACGATGCCGGGCACGCATGCGCCGTTCGTGTCGCCGGACGGACGCACCATCGCGCTGCTGTCGTCGAGCGATGTGCAGCCCACGGAGCTGTATCTCCTGGACGTGCGTCCGGGCGCCGTGGAGCGCCGCGTCACCACCTCCACGCCGCCGGTGTTCGCCACCGTGCCGTGGATTGCGCCGCAGTACCTGCGCATCCCCAACGGCGCCGACACGCTGCCGCTGCACATCCGTGTGTTCTATCCGCCGCAGCTGGACTCCACCAAGCGCTATCCCGTGCTCTTCGGCCCCGTGTACTCCAACACGGTGCGCAACCGCTGGGGTGGGTTGAACGGCCAGCTCCAGCAGTTCCTCGTGCTCGAGAAGGGGTACATCGTGGTGCAGGTGGACGTGCGTGGCAGCACCGGATACGGTCGCGAATTCCGTGAGAAGTTTCTGATGGATTGGGGTGGCGGCGACCTCGGCGATCTCGAGAGCGCCGTGACCTACATGAAGACGCTGCCGTTCGTGGACCCGGCACGCTTCGGGATCTGGGGGAGCAGCTACGGCGGGACGCTCACCGTGTATTCACTGCTCAAGAAGCCGGGGCTCTTCCAGGCGGGCGTCGCCGGCGCGGCCGCGACTGATCCATTCCTGTTCGGGAGCGACGACGTGGCCATCGTCCGGCGTCCGCAGACGCACCCCGCCACCTTTGCGCGCGGCGCACGGCAGTACGCGGGCAATCTGCGCGACCATCTGCTGCTGATTCACGGCATGCAGGACGACGTGGTGCCGTTCTCGTCGGCGGTGGCGCTGGCCGAGGAGTTCATGCGGCTGGGCAAGGACTTCGACTTCGCCGTGGCCCCGGCCGCCACGCATGCCTGGACGCAGCGTCCGTACTACGCCGCCTACCTCTGGCGGAAGCTCGTGGATCACTTCGACCGGTATCTCGGCGCGGGCCCGCGCTGAGCGAGGCTCCTTGGGTGAGGGCGCGGTGATGTAGTTTGCCGGTATGCAGACATCCACTACGCATTCGCCGGTCGGCACCGCCCGCACCGTACGACCGTTCCCGCCGTTGCGCGCCCGTCGCGCCGTGACCGCGCTGTTCCTGCTGTGCACCGCCGGCGTCGCCGCCGCGTGCGATGGCACCAGTGCGGCCCCGGCCGCCACGACCACGATCACCATCGGCGGCGTGTTCTCCGTGTCGGGCAACTGGGCCACGTTGGGAGTGACCAGCAAGGCCGCGATGCAGGTGGGCATCGACGACGTGAACCAGTCGCTCGCGGCCGCCGGCAGCGGACTGCGTTTCGCCGCCGAGATCATCGACACCAAGCTGGACACCGCGCTCACGCTCGCCGCGGTGCGCGCGCTGAAGGCGAAGCAGGTGGATGTGGTGCTGGGTCCGCAGTCCAGCGCCGAGGTGGCGGCGCTCAAGACGTTCGTCGATGCGAACGGGATGCTGGTGATCAGTCCGTCCAGCACGGCCGGTACGCTGGCGATCGCCAACGACAACATCTTCCGCCTCACGCCGTCGGACACGCTGGAAGCCGTGGCGCTGGTGGCGCTCATGAAGGCCGACGGCGTGAAGACCGTGATCCCGTTCTGGCGTAAGGATGCCGGGAACGTGGGGCTGCAGGTGGCCACGCGGGCGCTGTTCGCCGCGGCCGGCACGGTGAAGCCGGGCGTCGAGTACGCTGCGACGACCACCGACTACGCGGCGCCGGTGGCCGCGCTCAAGACGCAGGTGCAGGCGGCGATCGCTGAGCGTGGCGGTACCGCCGGCATCGCGATCGCGCACGCCGGGTTCGACGAGGTGGTGGACATCTTCAACCTCACGTCGGGCGATCCCGTGCTGTCGGCGGTGCGCTGGTACGGCACGGACGGGACCGCCCTGAGCGAACCGCTGCGCAGCTACACCAAGGCGGCGGCGTTCGCGAAGCAGGTGAGTTTCTGGACGCCCGTGCCCGGCGTGGACGACGCGGCGAGCGCGCGCTGGCAGCCCGTGGCCACGCGGATCGCGGCGGTCGCCAAGGCGCAGCCGGATGCCTTCGCGCTGGCCGTGTACGATGCCGTGTGGCTGACGGCGCAGGCGTATCAGGCCACGGGTGGTCGGAGCACCCCCGCTGCCCTCAAGGCGGCCTTTGTGACGGCGGCGGGCGGCTACTACGGCGCCACAGGGTGGACGAAGCTCAATCCGGCGGGCGACCGGCAGTTCGGCAACTTCGACTTTTTCGCGATCACGCAACCTACGACGGCGTACCGTTGGGATCTCGCGGCGCAGTACAACACGCAGAGCGGCGTACTGACCCGGCGGTAACGCCAATGGCCACCGTCAGCGGCGGCACTCCAGCATGATGACCGGCGGCGCGGCGAGAAAGACGTCCCACTCGCCGGGTGGCGCCGCGGCGATCCCTTCGGGTGACACCTGCAGCGCGTGCCACCGGATGTCGCGCAACCCGGCGGCCTGCATCGCCGCCTCGTGCGCCTCGGTGCCCAGGCAGTAGTTCTCCAGGGAGAACGATCCGTCGGGGAGGTGGAACGTCCACGTGAGCGGCGCCCCGTCCCGCGTGGGGCCGCTCAGCGCGGTCTCGAACCCGTAGCGGCGGTACGACGGCGCGGCGGAGAAGTCGCACGCCGGGTTGGTGTTCACCGTGACGAAGCGGCCGCCGGGCTTGAGGTAGCGCGCGATGGCGTCGTACATCGTCTGCAGTTCGGCGCGGTCACGAGCGTAGTTGAGCAGATAGGCGGCCACCACGAGGTCGCACGCGCCGTGGAGTGGCACCTCGCGCGCATCACCCACCTGATACGTGATACCGAGCCCGTGCACGGCTTCCTGCGCGCGCGCCAACTCGATCATCCCGGCCGACAGGTCCACGCCGAGCACCCGCGCCGCACCGCGCTGCCGCAGCAGGCGGGCGTAGAAGCCTTCGCCGCACGCGAGATCCAGCACCTCGAGGCCCGTGGGATCGCCGATCAGCGCGAGCACGCTGGAGGATTCCAGATAGCCGCGCCACGGCTGCTGCTTGGCGCGCCGGTACTGGTCGGCAATGGGATCGTAGTCGGTGGTCATGGCCCGTGTACCATAGCGTTCGCCTGGAACCGCAACCAGCCACGGCGCCGCCCCCCTTGCCCACAGCAGTCTGATCCTTGTGATTGCCGTATGCCCCTTCCCCTGCGCTTCCCCCGCGTCGCCCCGTGGCGCGCGCTGCTCGCGACCGTCCTGCTGTCGGCCTGCGGCGCCACCGAGACCGTGGCCCCCGCGGCCCCGCGCGTTCTGACGCTGGGCGTCGTGCAGTCACTGACCGGATCCGCCGGCGTGTACGGCAAGAGCATCCTGGAGGGCATCGAGCTGGCCACCCGGCGCATCAACGCCGGTGCGGCCGCCTCCGGCGTGAAGGTGGCGTACACCGTGATCGACGACGGCGGCGCCACGACCGCGTCCAAGGCGGCGTTCGCCGATCTCGTGGCGCGCAAGGTGGACGCGCTGATCGGGCCGACGCTGTCGAGTCTCGCCCCCGACGGCCACGCGCTGGCGCAGAGCGCCGGCATCCCCGTGCTCGGCGCCACGACCACCGCGGTGGGCATCACCGACGTGGGACCGTTCGTGTTCCGCATTGCGTTGGCGGAGAACGTGGTCGTGCCCGGCACGCTCGCGCGCGTCGCGCCGCTGCTCGCACTGAAACGCGCCGTGCTCATCCTCGACGGGAGCGACGCGTTCTCGCGCAGCTCGGCCGACGCCATGCGCGTGGGCATCGCGCAGCAGAGCGCGACGATCCTGCGCGAGATCGACGTGGCCACACAGGATCTCGCCACGGAACTTGCCCGGCTGCAGGGACAGTCGTTCGAGGCGTTTCTGGTAACGCCGCTCGTGGAGAAGTCGGCGCCGGCGCTGGTCGCGATCCGCGCGGCGCGCTTCCAGCAGCCCATCGTGGGCGGCAACAGCTTCAACACGCTCGATCTGGCGCGCATCGCGGGCATTGCCGCGGAAGGGGCGTATGTGGGCGCCGCGTGGAACCCGGGGTCCACGTTGCCGACCAGTGTGGCGTTCACCACGGCCTTTCAGGCGGCCTACGGGCATGCGCCCGACCAGTTCGCCGCGCAGGGATACGCGTCGGTGCTCGTGGCCTACGACGCCGCTACGCGCACGACCGCTACGCTCACGCTGCGTGACGCGATCGCGGCCACGCGCGATCTCGACACACCGCTTGGCCTGCTGTCGATGTCCGCGCGGCGCGAAGCGGTGCACGGGCCGGTGGTGCAGCAGTACCGTGGTGGCCAGCTCGTGGTGCTGCCGTAGCGCCGACACCGCGTCCCCGCGGTGCCGCAACGCGGTCCCGCAACGTGGGGACGGGCTAGGCTGACACCCGCGCGATCCGCTGCCCCCGCATCAGCACGCCGTACACCAGCGCGCTGAGCGCGAACGTGACGAACCACGCATACGCATACAGCGTATCGAACATGCCGGGATCGGCCACGAGGCCGCCCGGGGTGATGGCGGCCCGCAGGAAGCCGGGCACCACGGGCAGGACGCCCAGGACGAGCGCGATCAGCGCGCGCGGGTTCACGCCGTGCCGGTAGCGATACGCCCCGTCCGCGCGGAACAGATCGTCCACCACCAGCTGCTGCCGGCGGATGATCCAGTAGTCGACGATCAGGATGCCGCCGAGGGCGCCCATCAGGCTGGAGTAGCCCAACAGCCACGTGAAGATGTACGCCGCGGCATCGGCGTAGAGCCGCCACGGCATCATGAGCACGCCGATCACGGCGGTGATGAGTCCACCCGTCACGTAGCTGATGCGGCGAGGCGCGAGATTCGAGAAATCGTTGGACGGCGACACCACGTTCGCCGCCATGTTGGTGGTGAGCTGCGCCGCCAGCACGATCAGCGTGGCGAAGACGATCACCCCGTTGCCACCGAGGCGCGTGACCAGCACGATGGGATCCCAGATGGGTTCCCCGAACACGCCGATCGTGGCACTCGTGACGGCCACACCGATGAAGGCGAACGCCGTCATGGTGGTGGGCAAGCCCAGCGCCTGCCCCAACATCTGCGACCGCTGACTTTTTGCGTAGCGCGTGAAGTCGGGAATGTTGAGGCTGAGCGTGGCCCAGTACCCCACGTTCGCGGTCAGCGCCGCGGGGAAGATGCTCCAGAAGCGCGCGTGGCCCGTGGTGAGTGACGTGGACTGCGCGAGCACGGGGCCGAGTCCCCCGCCCGCGCGCACGGCCCACAGCAGTAGCAGCGCGCCGCCGGCCAGCAGCAGCGGCGCGGACCAGGCCTCGAGCCGCTTGATGCCGTCGGTCCCCTTCAGGATGATCGCGACTTGCACCAGCCAGAAGGCGGCGAAGGCGATGCCGGTGTGCGCCCCGATCCCGGGCCAGCCGCTCCAGAGCGCCGATACCAGCGTGTCGAGCGCCAGCGCGCCGATCCACGTTTGAATGCCGAACCAGCCGCACGCCACCGCTGCGCGCAGCAGCGCCGGCACGTTGGCGCCGCGCACGCCGAAGCTGGCGCGACACAGTACGGGGAAGCTCACCCCGTACTTGGTGCCCGCATGCGCGTTCAGGATCATCGGGATCAGCACGATCACGTTCCCGAGCAGGATCGTGAGCATCGCCTGCCACCACGTCATCCCCTGCGCCATCAGGCCCGAGGCAAGGGTGTACGTGGTGATGACCACACTCATCCCGATCCACAGCGCGGCAATGTGGTACGTGCTCCACGTCCGG
>CANJOX010000124.1 GCA_947475795.1 Gemmatimonadota bacterium | reverse complement strand
CCCCGCTGATGATCGGCGAGGAGGACACCATCGCGCCGGGGCGTGACGCCGAACTCGATGCGCTGCGTGCGCTCCGCGACGGCGGCAAAGATGCGATCGCGACGATTCAGGCCGAGGAGCGTGCGCGCACCGGCATCACGTCGCTCAAGGTGGGCTACAATCGAGTGTTCGGATATTTCCTCGAGATCTCGAACGCGAACCGTCACCTCGTGCCCGATGACTATCAGCGCCGGCAGACGCTGACCGGTGCCGAGCGGTACGTCACGCCGGCGCTCAAGGAATACGAGGAGAAGGTGCTGAGCGCCGCCGACCGCATCGAAACGCGCGAGCGGGAGCTGTTCGAGGCGTTGCGGCGTGACGCCGGGGCGGCGATTCAGCGCTGGCAGCAGGTGGCGCGCCGCGTGGCCACGATCGACGTGCTGACGGCGTTCGCCGAGGTGGCGGAACGGGAGCAGTACGTGCGCCCCGAGCTGCATGACGGCTTCGATCTCGAGATCATGGCTGGTCGGCATCCCGTGGTGGAGCGGATGATGCCGCGCGAGAAGTTCATTCCGAACGATCTCGTGCTGAACGCCGATGGCCAGCTGATCGTGCTGACCGGCCCGAACATGGCCGGTAAGAGCACGATCTTGCGGCAGATCGGGCTCATTCAGTTGATGGCGCAGGTGGGTTCGTACGTGCCCGCGCGCCGCGCGCAGCTGCCGGTGGTGGATCGTCTGTTCACCCGCGTGGGGGCGAGCGACAACCTCGTGCGCGGCCAGTCCACCTTCATGGTGGAAATGAGCGAGACCAGCGCGATTCTGCACACGGCCACGCGGCGGTCGCTGGTGCTGCTGGACGAGATCGGCCGCGGCACCAGCACGTACGACGGCGTGTCGATTGCGTGGAGCGTGAGTGAGCATCTGCACGATGCGATCGGCTGCAAGACGGTGTTCGCCACGCACTATCACGAGCTGACACAGCTGGCGAGCGAACTGCGCGGCGTGCGCAACTTCACCGTGGCGGTGCGCGAGGTGGGTGATCAGGTGCTGTTCCTGCACCGGCTCATTCCCGGCGGTGCCGACCGCTCGTACGGCATCGAGGTGGGGCGCCTGGCGGGGCTGCCGGCCGCCGTGATCACGCGCGCGAAAGAGGTGCTGGCGCTGCTCGAGGGTGAGGGGGAACAGATGGCGGCGCGTCTCACCGCTGACGGACTCTCAGCCCCGCGCAGCACCCGCAAGGGACCGCGCATGAAGCAGCCGGGCCCGCCCACGCCGCAGCTCGGGTTTTTCGGTGAGGCACCGCCGGCCGCTCCCGATCCGGCGCTGACGCGGCTGGCCGACGCCGTGGGGGCGCTCGATCCGGATGCGATGACGCCGTTGCAGGCGCTGACCGCGCTCGCGTCCCTCAAGCAGTCGCTGCAGGAGTGATGGTGCGCGTGAGACCGTGCGGCTCGTGACCGCGGCACCGAAGAAACCGACGAAAGCCGAGCTGGCGGCCGCGGCGGATCTGGTGGTGCCGGATCTGATCGCGCCGGGGCTGCGCGTGCTCTTCTGTGGGATCAATCCCGGACTGTACACCGCCGCGATCGGGCATCACTTCGGACGTCCCGGCAATCGCTTCTGGCCGGCGCTGCACGGGGCGGGGTTGACGCCGCGCCTGCTGGCGCCGTGGGAGGAGCAGGCGCTGTTGCCACTGGGGATCGGTATCACGAACATGGTGGAGCGCACCACGGCCACGGCGGCGGAACTGCGTCCTGAGGAGTACGTGGCGGGAGGGCAGCGGCTGCAGCGGCTGGTGGAGGCGCACCGTCCGCGCGTGGTCGCGTTTCTGGGTATCGGCGCGTATCGCGCTGCCTTTGCGCGCCCCAAAGCCGCGCTGGGGCTGCAAACGGAGCGGCTCGCCCACTCGGCGTTGTGGGTGCTGCCGAGTCCCAGCGGCTTGAACGCGAATCACCAGTTGGCCGATCTTGTGGTGCTGTTGCGCGAACTGCGTGACTGGATAGATGCTTCGCCCGTGTTGTGAGATGCTCCGTCCGTTTCACCCCGTTTTCCTTCTGCGGTAACCCGACCGATGGCCATCCTTTCCAGCATGCGACGCTCACGCACGGCAGCGGCCGTGATCCTGTTTGGCACGGTGGCTTTCGTTTCCACCGCCGGCGCGTTCGGTGCCTGCGGCGGCGATCGTGGTGAGGCCAACGCCGCCAGCGGCGATACCACGGCGGCCGTTGCCACGCGCACGCCCACGTACACCTACGAGGTGGTGCAGAGCTATCCGCACGATCCGAAGGCGTTCACGCAGGGGCTCGTGTGGCGTGAGGGCACGCTGTTCGAAAGCACCGGACAGGTGGGGCAGTCGAACATCCGCGAGGTGGAGCTCACCACCGGCCGCGTCATCCGGCAGCAGGATCTCGCGCCGCCGCATTTCGGCGAAGGGATCGTGCTGCTGGGCGATCAGCTGTTTCAGATCACCTGGACGAGCGGCAAGGCCTTCGTGTATGACCGCGCGTCGTTCAAGCGCACCGGGGAGTTCAGCTACGAAGGAGAAGGCTGGGGGCTCACCACCGACGGGTCCGCGATCGTGATGAGCAACGGCACGCCGACGATCGTGTGGCGCGACCCCGCCACGTTCGCCGTGCAGAAGTCCATCACCGTGACCGATCACGGTACGCCCGTGTCGCAGCTCAACGAGCTGGAGTGGGTGAAGGGAGAGATCTGGGCCAACGTGTGGCAGAGCGAGCAGATCGCGCGCATCGATCCGGCCACCGGTGAGGTGACCGGCTGGATCGACCTCGCCGGCATTCTTCCGGCGATGGACAAGACCGGGAGCGAGGACGTGATGAACGGCATCGCCTACGATGCCGCGCGCGACCGCCTCTTCGTGACGGGCAAGCTCTGGTCGCGCCTGTACGAGATCCGGCTCAAGCAGCGCTCGTAAGCGCCCGCCGGCGTTACCGCGCCGGCGTTACCGCAGCCGCACCAGCGCGTACCGGAGCGTGGCCGGCGGCGGTGCGCCGTTGGATGAGAGCGTAAGGATCGCGCTGCGGCCGGCAGGGATGCCGAAGCGCACGAACGAACTGGTGCCCCCGGCCAGCAGCACGCGCTGCGGCGATCCGGACAGCAGCGATCGCGTGGCAATGGGATACACCCCCAACGCCGACCCGCCGGAGAAGCGGAGCCCCGGGAAGATGCTGCGGAAATTCCACGACGGCGTGATGTAACTGCCGGCCAGCGCTGCCGTGGTGCTGGGCGAAAAATCGTCGGCGATGAGCGACACGGACCAGTCGCGCAGATAGTCGGCGAACTGACCGCCCGAGAGCACGTTCTGCAGGTTGGTCACGCCCGTGCTGGTGGCGTTGACCAGTGCGCGCAGAAACGGCGCTTCGCCGCTCGCGCCCTGCCGGCCGGCCGCGTAGCGCAGGAAGTTCCAGATGGCGCCGCGGGTGGCGAGTGAATCGTTGGGGGCGTACGGCGAGTTCACTTCGGGCGCGACGAGAAAGCTGTAGAAGCGCGAGAAGTTCTGGGACGCGTAGTTGCGGAACTGATCGGAGCGTGTGGCGTTGCTGCCGATGTCGGTGAGCGCGATGTTCTGCCGGCTCGTGAGGTTGGCGACGCGCAGAAACAGCAGCTCCTCGGCCACGTGCGACAGCCCTTCGTCCAGCCACGTTTCTTCGTTGGGGCGCGCGCCGGCGTTCACGTACAGGCGGCGCGAGGCGTTGATGAGATGCTGGAACTCGTGCGCGATGGTGGTGAGGTTGAGCAGCGTCACCTCATCCTTCGTGCGCTTGTTGGTGTTCACCGTCCCGTTCGGATCGGGGGTGAGCAGGTAGAACATCTCCGCTTCGTTCGACGCCGCGCAGGCCGCGAGCCCGTTGCGCGCCACCTTGGGGTACAGATCGCGCGCGAAGAAGAAGCCGCCGATGGTGTAGCCGGCCCCGGTGGGCGTGAGGGCGTTCACGGCGCGTGTGTAGAACAGGATGATCTTGTCGTAGCCGCTGATGTTCGAGGGGGCGCCGAACGCGGTGGTGTCCATGGGGAAGACGAGCGTGTCGAACGTGGCCGCGATGCCCGCATACTCGGCGTCGGAGTAGCCCCCGGTCGGGTTGTCGGTGTCGCTGAGGATGATCGACTTCGCACCCACCGCGGCCACACGCCCCGACTTCGTATCGGCGCTGGAGCAGGCCGCGCTCGCGTTCACGTTGAGCTTGAGCACGTCGCCCACCTTCACCTCGGCCGCCGAGCTGAGCGCCGCGGCTCGCAGCCCCGCGCCGGTGTCGGCGTTCCGTGCCGCGTGCCAGCTGCGCGCCGTTTCCACCAGCGGTGCGAGTTCACGGCGCTCGAGCTCGCGACGGGCGAGCTCGGCCGCCCGCACCGCAGCCGCCGGCGCCGTGGTGGCGCTCAGCTCGTCGGGCGGGGCGGACACGAGGGCATCGGGATTGAACGGGTTGGCGCCGGCCACCAGTGCGGCAATCGTGGGGCCCGTGGTGCCGAGGGCGAACAGGTCCATCGGCGACGACGTGCCGAAGGAGGTCGCCGTGGACACGAGCGTGAGAGCGTACTCGCCGTTGATGGTGGCGGGGGCCGCGAGGCACGCGGTCACGTTCGTGGCACCGGGGCCGGGCAGGTACACCTCGCCCAGCGCGAGTTCGCGCGCGACCACCGGTCCGCACACGCTGGAGCCGGCGGGAGACACCACGACGGGCACGGTGTCGGCGCGGCCGGAGGCTTCGGCGATCACGCGGGCCGTGCCCGGGGCGATGGCCGTGACCAGCCCCGACGCGGTCACGGAGACCAGCGTGGCTTCGGGGGTGCTGTAGGCGATGGACTGGCCCGCAATCGCGTTGCCGTACTGATCGCGCAGCGATCCACGGACCCGGACGGTGTCGCCGACGTTGAGGTACGCCAGGTCGGGCGAGGCCACCAGCAGGGCTGCGGGTCCGGGGAGCACCGTGGCGGTGAAGGTCACCGGGGTGACGCCGTTGACCTGCGCCGAGACACGCGCCGTTCCGGCGGTGGTGCCGAGTGTCCACACGGTGGTGGCCACGCCGCGCGCGTCGGCGGTGGAGCGCGTGGGGGCTACCGCGCCCGAGCCCGGGCTCACGTCCCAGTCTACCCGCGCGCCGGACACCGTCTTGCCGTCCTTGTCGGTGACGACCACTGACAACGGGAGGGTGAGCGACACGCCGACCACGCCGGTTTGCCCATTGCCAGCCTGCGACTTCAGGGTCGCCGGTACCGGGCCGGGGCCGGTGGTCTTGTCGCCCGAGCAGGCGCCGGCGAGCAGCTGGACGGCGCCAAGCAGGAGAGACAGCCGGCTGAAGCGCACCCGTGGAGGGGTGGATAACGCGACCGATCGGGGACGGGCGAAGAGGCGGGCCGAGAGCATGCGGGAGCCGGGGATGGAGAGCGCCATCGGGATGCGAGGAGTCCGACGCGGGGTCGAGACGGTGTACATTCCAGCCAGTGACCGGCGTGCCGATCCGGCGTATTGGGTATAGACACAAGCTACCGCGCAATGTGCCACGGCGGCGGTGCATCGCCATCGGTGTTCCGCGTCGGCCGTCGCTGTCGATGGTGTTTTCCTGCGTATCCGTTGTCCCGCGGGCACCTCGCGCCCCCGGGTCTTCCCCCGAGACGACTTCTGCCATGCCCACCACCCCGGCGACTCCCGATACGACCGTGATGGAAGAACACATCCGGCACCGCCGCCCCTACGGCAACGTGTTGGAAACCATTGGCTGGACGCCGATGATCCGGCTGGCGAGAGTGGCGCGCGGGATCCGGACGCCCCTGTATGGCAAGGCGGACTTCTTCAACCCGGGCGGCAGCGTGAAGGACCGGGTGGGGCTGCCGATGATCGAATCGCACGAGCGCGCCGGGACGCTCAAGCCGGGGGGCACCATTGTGGAGGCCACCAGCGGTAACACCGGCGTGGGGCTGGCCATCGCGGCGGCGCTCAAGGGGTACAAGTGCATCTTCACGATGCCCGACAAGATGTCGCAGGAAAAAGTGCGCCTGCTGAAAGCGTTCGGGGCCGAAGTGATCATCACGCCCACGGCGGTGCCGCACGATCACCCGCAGAACTACGTGATGATGGCCAAGCGCATTGTGCGCGAAACGCCGGGGGCGGTGCTGGCGGGGCAGTTCGAGAACCCGGCCAATCCGGCGGCACACATGGCGACCACGGGTCCCGAGATCTGGGAGCAGACCGACGGGCGCATCACGCACTTCGTGGCCGGCGCCGGCACGGGTGGCACGCTCACGGGGGTGGCGCGCTATCTCAAGAGCAAGAACCCGAACATCAAGATCATCGCGGCCGATCCCATGGGATCGGTGCTGGCCGAACTGTGGCGCAGCAAGGGCGAGGGGCACCCCACCGGCGCGCCGTACAAGGTGGAAGGGGTGGGGCAGGACTGCGTGCCGCTCACGCTCGACATGGGCGTGATCGACGAGTTCATCTCGGTGAGCGACAAGGACGCCTTCGGCATGGCGCGTCGGCTCACGCGCGAAGAGGGGATCTTCGTGGGTGGATCGGCCGGCATGATTGCGCATGCGGCGATGAACGTGGCGCGTCGGCTGGATGACCCCGAGGCGTGCGTGGTCACCTTTCTCTGCGACACCGGCGAGCGGTATCTCAGCAAGGTGTTCAACGACGAGTGGATGCGCGAGAACCAGATGCTGGATGCGTCGCCCACCACCATCGAAGCGGTGCTGGGCACCAAAGACAGCAGCGCGCCGGCCATGGTGAGCGTGGCGCCCGGGGCGAGTGTGCGGCAGGCGATCCGTCTGATGGCGCTGCACAACGTGTCGCAGGTGCCCGTGATGGACGGTGCCGTGTGCATCGGCAGCGTGGCCGAATCGCAGCTCACGTCGCAGTCGCTGGCCGACCCAAAGGTGCTCGATCAGACCGTGAGCGACGTGATGGACCAGCCGTTCCCGGTGGTCGAGAGCGATCAGCCGGTGGAGAGCGTGGCGAAGCTGCTGTCGAAGTCCAACCGGGCCGTGCTGATGAAGAAAGACGGCGTGGTGCAGGGCATCGTGACCCGGTTCGACGTGCTCGAGCACCTGATGCGCCGGTAATTGTCGCGCGACCGTTACCTCGGCGCGGCTGCCACGTCTCCCCTGCACGGAGCGTGGCCTGTGCCCAGGCGCGCCGTCCGTCCGGTGTCCCGTTTCTCCCCCCATGCTCAACGTACTCGACCGGTTCACGGATACGCGCGGTGCGCCGTTGCGCGATTTCAGCCGTGGCCGTCTGGCGGCGCTGCTTGCCGACCCCCGTCCGTCCACGTGGGAAGATGCCCATGGCGTGGCGTTGAACACGCACGGGCTGACGCTCTGGCAGGCGTGGATCGCGATCGATGCGACGGCGCCGCAGATCGGACGGGTGATGACGATCGATGCCTACGACCGCGTGATCATGCTGCGGGACTGGGAGCGCATTCCGGATGAGACGATGCTGGCGCAGGTGGTGGAGTACGCCCTGAGCGTGACCGAAGCGCACTGAGCCGGACCGGCGACGCCGCGCGCCTGCGTCAGGGAGTGATTCGTGTAGTTTTCGCGGATGCGAATCACTGTGCTGCTGGGCGGCGTGTCGGCCGAACGTGAGGTGTCCCTGTCGTCGGGGCTGCGCATTGCCGCTGCGCTGCGCGAGCGGGGGCACACCGTGACGTGCCTCGATCCCGCCGATGGTGTGCTCACGCGCGAGACCGAGCGTGCGTTGCTGGCGGCGGGAGTGGGGAGTGCGCCGCCGTCGCTCGATGCGCTGGCCGGCCTGGCCTCTCCGTCGTTGTCCCCCGCGTTGGGCACCATGCCCGAAGTGGCCGACACCGACTGCGTGTTTCTGGCGCTGCACGGCGGGCAGGGGGAGGACGGCACCGTGCAGGCGTTGCTGGATCTCGTGGGGGTGCCGTACACCGGCAGCGGCCACCTGGCGAGCGCGCTGGCGATGGACAAGCATCTCACCAAGGTGGTGCTGCGGGCGGCCGGGGTGATGACCGCCGACTGGATCATGGCCCCGCGTGACGGCGAGATGGACGCCGACGAGGTGGGGCGGCGTCTGTCGTGGCCCGTGGTGGTGAAGCCGTCGAAGCAGGGGAGCACGGTGGGGCTGTCCATCGTGCGCGCGCCGGAGGAGCTGGCGGCGGCGGTGGCCGAAGCGTTCCGGTACGACGACGAGGTGATGGTGGAGCGGTTCGTGCCCGGCCGGGAGCTCACGGTGGGCATCGTGGGGGACGACGTCCTCCCCACCATCGAGATCGTGCCGGTGAAGGAGCTGTACGACTACGAGTGCAAGTACACGCCGGGGATGGCGCAGGAGTTCGTGGCCGAACTATCGCCCGCCCTTGAGGTGACGCTGGCGGATGAGGCTCAACGGGCGTTTGCGGCGCTCAAGCTGGGCGGGTACGCCCGGATCGACTTCCGGCTGGACCCCGAGGGACGGCCGTGGTGTCTGGAAGCGAACACGTTGCCCGGGATGACGCCGACGAGCCTCATTCCGCAGGCGGCGGCGGCGGCCGGTGTCTTGTTTCCCGATCTCTGTGAGCGCATCGTGCGGTTGGCGCTCACGTCCCGGGATCGGCGGGCGCCCTGAGGTCGTTGATTCCACAGATTTTCCCGCGTCTTTTCGCGTCCCGTCATGGCCTACGTCACGTACGACGATTTTGATCCGCCCCGGAACCCGCAGGCCGTGTACTGGCTGATCGGGTTGTG